>JBKCVJ010000213.1:0-7229 GCA_046317915.1 Sphingobacteriales bacterium | reverse complement strand
AAACCATCTGGGGACAATTTTTCACAAGCTAATCGAGCGAATGGTAGACCATACACCGTATTGCTACAAAGCGTATGCGGCCTAAATGATTAATTCTATTAAATATTTCCAATTTTTTTATCAAATTTCCAATATTATCATTATACTCTACCTTTAAACGCTCTCTTTGAAATTCTAAACAAAATCCAAAAAATAATCAAGCCGACAGCTATGTCAAAAAATAAAATAAACTCAGACTCTCCACTTCCATCTGAAGATATTGCTCTATTAATTAAATATGGAAGGAAATTAAACGCACTAGATGATGATAAAGTCATTAGTAAAAAGATGCCAGCCCCAAAACTTGCTATAAAAAAAGGGATTACGTTTTTTCTCATTTAGATTTCTTTTTTGGTACAATTTTTCCATTTTCAACATCGTAGTCGCCAACAGGTAAAGCTAGAATCTGATTTATAAAAGTAAAAATTGAATGTTCTTGAACAGTATCATTTTCAGTATTCATTTTTATTGCACCAGGCATATCTCTATAACCAGCAATTCCATCCTTGTTGTGTGAGAATTGAAGAGTAGCGCCCATATTTTCACCTTTTACTGCTTTCTGTTTCCAAGGTTGGAATGAAGCAAAATCCGCCTCAAAAGCGATTTTAGCTCCGACAATATTGTTTTGTTCAATATACTCCAAAATCGCTTTCACATAACCCTTAGCATAAGCTCCTCCCATACTGTGAGAGATGATTTTGATAGATTCAACAATATTTCCATTTTTATCACGAGCTAAACTTGCAATTATTTTCTCAGCATCAAGCTTACCATTGTAGTAACCAGCATTCTCTCTATATGAAGCACTTAGATTCATCGATAAGCCGAATACTCCTCCTTGCGAACCGTCTTTGTATAAGCTATGATGATCGCCCAATCTATCCATCACTGCCTTATCGAATGCGTACACTTCTCTCCTTTCCATGATTGGTTGTTGATATGTCTCCCCGTACTTGCCAGATACTTCTTTATTACCTATCTTATAATTCTTATAAATTCGCCAGTAGTCTGCTTTCCCACCATCACCAGCATGCATTCCGTTTATAAAAATTACTAAATTTCCATCCGGATCAACTGCATTAGTCGGTTGATTTAATGCGTATGCGTAAGGGGAAGTGGAAAAATACAGTTCTGCCTTATTGTCTGTCCTATGCCATCTGCCGATCTGGGCATCATACATTCTGGCTCCATAGTCATACCAGTCAAGGCCCGAGCCATCGCTAAACTCTTTACGTTGCTCTTCTTTGCCATTGTACTGGTATTTATTTTCAATTGGTCCATTTAAAGCTTTTGATGATATTCCCGCCATCGTAAGCCCAAAGGGGTAGTAATGCGTCTCCTCTAACATCGGCCCGTGAACATGGGACACCTGTAAATTGTCAAAGAACACTGAGATATTGGGCGTCTCGTTACTTACATAAATATATAAATATCCGCTCGAGGGCATTGTTAAATTTGTACGGCTGTGCGGCGTCAGTTGATTATCATCGCCTACCTGCTCAAAACCACTGCCGGCAGAAACATGATTGAACTGCTCGTCCAGTAATACCCAGTTTACAAAGGCCTTGGGTTTATTGCTGTTGTATGCACTATTGCTGGTAGTCAAATAGCTGTTCAGCCCGGGATTGAGCGCATTGTTGGCAATCAGGTCATTGTATGAACCCTTCGCAGCGGGTAGGCCGCCAATGGCTGTTGCTAGTAAATTGACAAGATTATTAATCAGGTTATTGGGATTGCCGGGACTTGTTCCATTCAGCTTATACCAACTTTTGACTTGAAAATTTACCTTATCACCAGCCATAACCTTCAACAGTTTGGATGGCCCTATCTTCTGCCCATCGCCCCTTACTTGAGCTACGTAGTCGTTAGATGTTGTATAACCATCGTTTGGATATCCCGCCGGTCTAGCCACTCGCGTATTTGGAAGATTGCTATATACCGCCTCTTCAATAGTAGCTTGGGGCGTTTCCATAGATGCCACAGGATACAAATCCGTCCTCGTCTCTGAAGTCAATACCATCCTGACGTTCCCCAAATGGTCTTTCAGGAAATAATCAAAGGCTACATATGCTGGTTCTGTGTCTGTTTCAGGCACAACCCTGAACCTGCCTTCTTCATGTGATGAGAACTGCAATACATTGTTCTCATATACACTTCCAGACCGGTAGATGGTCACTTTCGGCGTCTGACCAGGCTCGTTCACTGTCTTCTTTAGTTTGTTACCGGAAGCATCGTACTGGTAAATTACTGAGCGCACGGCGCCGGTTTCACTGTAAACCACAATAGATTCAGGGAGGTTAAGCAGGTTATAGTTAATGCCGCCTACCGGAATGGCTTTGTTCAAATCCTGTTTCAGATTACCGTTTTGGTCATAATCGTAGTCAACAGCCACATCCTGCTTGGGACCACCCAATTGTGCGTTATACCATTGCGAGTATTTAAAGTCGCCAAGTTTCGATTGTGGGTTATTAGCTAGATCAATAACATTCTTAAGTTTATTACTCAAATCATTTCCATGGTATTTATACCGCAGGTCGTCAATCACATCACTACCACCCGGCATCCAGCCATACTGCTTCATCGTCTTAATGTTCCCGTTCTCATCATAGGCCAGGTTCTCCACGGTAAAATTCATTCCCTGGTTATTCTGATAAACTGAACCGTTCAGCTGCCCGAAGTTAGCCTTGGTCAGCCGATTGGCGGCATCGTATTCATAGTCAAACCTCCTCACCTTCTGATCTCCCCGGCTCTTCCAGGTGGATCCATTGATATTACCATTGAACTGGGCCGATGCATAGCCGGCACCCGGTGCCAACCCAGTCTGATTATCATAAGCCAACTCAAATCCAAACCAATTGGTGACCGATCCGCTCACATAGCCTCGGTTTATCCCCAATAACCAATCGCGGATATTGTATTCATTGGTAAGCGTTTCCAGATAACTATTGGTTCCACTGTTAAAGCCAAGACTCTTAGTCTTCACTTTACCCCTTTGATCATAGTCCATCTTGCCGATGGTCACCCAGGATCCCATCACTCCTCCATTTACAGTTGGATGTTGAACACGCTTCTCTATTTTATCCACCTGACCTTGCGCAGTATAAGCGTTCCTCGTTACCGTCGTTTGCTCTACTGCTCCCCCACTATTTTTCATCTGATGTACCATGGTTACAGGCTGACCCGCCCAAGTATACTGCGTGGTCATGATGTCTACGCCACCAGTGACTGAGGTAGATTTAACCTGTATCACCCGTCCGTTTTCATCATACAGGGTTCCTAACAGATAGCATGCAAATAGATCAGTACACCTACCTCGATCTGTCCATCTTCCATCCCGAAGAAGAATACTCCGTATTCCATCGGCTCAATTTCACGCGCACCTTCGGCGGAAAGGATTACCTCATGCGGTATTTCCGTCAACCTTTTGACAACGTGGATAAGATCAGGGAAACCCAACGCATCATCCAGCTCATCCTGGAAAGGGTGGACCAATGGCCGATGGGCATTTCCAATGGGACCATGCTGGTGATTGATCGGTTCTATGATTACCAACTGGACCCGTTACCGGAGAGTGCGAACATCATCACTGCTTACACCTACCGGATCCTGCATTCCCCTGACTATTCACTCGTCAATTTTTCGATCGGCCATTTTGCGGATTTTGTGCGCACCCTGAAAGAACTGATCGCCCTGTTTGATGACATCGATCTCCCTAAAAAAATGCAGCAGCTTTTGGAACGGGCAAGAAAGCTGCTGAACTATGAGATCATCCATGAGATCGCGAAAAGACCGAAGGACCAGAGATATGAAGTAGCAGAGACCGTGTATTACGGCTACTATTTTCATACAATCTTCAAGCCAGCATCCGAAGTACTCTTAGAAATCTACAGCCAGTTTGACGCCTGGTATTCCATGGCGATGGCAGTGAAAACTTTTCACCTGCAGTTCCCTGATTTTGTGGATTCCGAAGATCCCTATTTTGAAGCCGAGGGATTGTATCATTTGCTCTTACAGCAACCGGTGCCGTACGATGTTAAGATGAACATCGATAGTAATTTCATTTTTCTCACCGGTGCAAACATGGCCGGCAAGAGTACTTTCATCAAGTCCATCGGCCTCAATATTTTCCTTGCACATATCGGGCTTGGCGTTCCTGCAAAGTCCATGAAGTTGAGTTTGTTCGATGGGATCCTGAGTAATATCAATGTCACGGACAATATCGTCAAGGGAGAAAGTTTCTTCTACAACGAAGTGCAGCGCATCAAGAATACGGTGGTGCGGATCAATGATGGTAGGAAGTGGCTGGTGCTAATCGATGAGTTATTCAAGGGCACCAATATCCAGGACGCGATGAAATGCTCGACTACGGTGATCAGGGGGCTGATCAATATCCGGCATGCACTGTTTGTACTATCCACGCACCTTTATGAGATCGGCGAAGAGCTCAAGCCCTATCCTAATATCAGTTTCAAATATTTTGAGACGGTGGCCAATGAACATGAGTTAGAGTTCTCCTATCAATTAAAAGATGGTATTAGCAATGACCGGATTGGGTATCTCATCTTGCAAAGGGAGGGCGTGGTGGAGATATTGGAGGGGTTGGGGAGGTGACTTAAAATATAAGAATCCGCATATGTCTTCTATTTTAAGTAACTGACATATAGATGAAATTGTACACCTGTACGTTGGAAACCATTAAGTTCCGGCCCTGATAAGCTCATTAACTCTGCTACTTTCACCAGAAGCCGAATTTGATATTAACTAATCGGCGAAATCTATAATCTCATATCAAAAGTTCTCGGCATTCAATTCGCCATCATGATCGATAAATAAATTTCACAAATTGTTCAATTACAGGCCGTTGGAAACTAATTTTGAAGTTGTTCGCCTAGAAAATTGGGATAAATTATCAATTCTGAAAACCCATTATATCTGCTAAAAACCACTTAGAATAAAATCCAGTTAATACTGAAGGCTTCTAGTTCATTTTCTTTCTATAAACAATGTTTGTCAGACAATCATTAAATGGCCAGAGCCTTATCTCAGGAGCTCTAATGCAATCTACCTCTTGCATTGAAGAAAATTCGGCAATTGCATCCTCAATTAGCTCTTCTTCAATTTGAGACCTACTAGAAAGACCAAACCTTACAAGAATAGTACCATCATATAAAACTTCAAAAGACACACTAACAAAATTCTGGTTAATATTTCTAACTAGAGCTTGGCACAAACAAGATGCTTGAAATCTAATTTCGTCTGACTCAGTCATATAATTTCTGTTATGGAAAATAAAATGTTAGCTAACCAAGTATAATTCTTGGGTAACCACATATCAATCTTCTCATTGTATTGTTCCCTACTCAAATTGACCTCAATGATTCTCCATTGATACCCAATTAATAATTGTCCAATGACTTTCATTTTCTCATGAGAAATAACGTTCCCTTTAAGTAGAATTACTTGAATAACAACTCTATTTGTATCATGAGTATAACTAACATCTAAAATATTTGGTTCAGCATCAATGAGAAAACCGTTAATAAGCAAATATTTTAGTCTAATATAGTCGATATCGTATTTCATAACTTTATCTTGGCAGCCATGCAGGGCTTATAGGCACAACACTTGGCGATGAGGTGCCTTTAATCATAAAAAGATTTGTCGGCTGCTCAATTATCCCTGCGCCCAAATTTACATTGGTTCCTGTAACTCCATAATAGCTAAATACAGGATGACCGGCATTATTAGTCCCAATATAAACTGCTTCGCCAGAATGAACAGCATCAAGAACTTTTTGTGCATCATCAAGGGAATTCAAGTACCCGCCTCCATTTTTCGCAGTTTTCAGGAGATGCCTTGCCTGCTTTTGAACTGAAACCACTTTTTTAATTTTCTCTGCAATTCTCTTCCCTTCACGAGCGAGTTTGTGTGCATTAACGGCGACCGTAGTCATTCGTCCGACAGGATTAGGTGTCGCCAAACCCGGGCCTATTGTTGCTGCTCCCCATCCAGCATCTGATGGACTATCGTACATTTTATATAAAGATCTATCCCCATTAAGAAAAACATCTACTGATACATTCATGTCAGAAACCAACTCATCCCTCACTTTAGAATACCTGTCTCTTCCGTTTCCATAGGTAACTTTTACCGTTACAGTTGGGCCGCCTTCATCCGTATAAGAAGTTTCAGTTTTTCGGACAAACCACTCCCCAAATTCATTTTTTCCAACATCACCTCCACCATTAAATACCTTATGTAACCATGCTCCAAATCTAGTTCTAAAATCTCCTAGAGGATCTACATTACCAATCGGATCGTTCCCCATACTTTCATAAGGCGTATAACTACTAAGTGATTCAGCTTCCGGATCTTGCTGCCAAAACTTTCCTATCTGTGGATCAAGGTTTCGGTAGAAGGCATCGTATACATTTAAATCGAAGTCCGAGTTCTGCTCGATTCCATTGTATTTGAACTTGTTCTCCGCCGCCCCGTTCAGCGCCTTGGAAGATATCCCTGCCATAGTAAGTCCAAAAGGATAGTAATCACCAACCTGGATCCTTAACCCCTTTTCTTTTCGGGGAGTTGACTTTCAAGTGCTATTCAAAGAACTGTTACAGTGGCCAAAATACCCTTTTCTTTTTTCAATTGAAAGAAAAAAATAGGTTAAAAGTTCAGAGTGTAAGCACCGGCGCGTGGAGATAGTGCATGGCCTTTCTCGCAGGGTGATTGAGCTGTAGGGTTTGGCCATGCACTGTCTCCACGCGCAAGCCAACGCCGTTACTACTGCCCGGATATATTCTACTGCTGATCGGCGGCGGCAGGCTTGTACTTTTGCCCTTACCAAGTCGGTCTGGTATGGTGACTGTAAATACTTAGGGTGTCGCACGCGCCACCTGCGCCATGGCGACTGGCCCGGTGGGGCCGGGAGTGATCCCGCACCGCATGATCTTTTTATCGTTTGAGTGTTGCGTGCGGGATCACGAAGGCACCACCAGACCGCGTTTCGGCCTTAATGTAGCCCGGAGCGCAAGCGGAGGGCAAAATCATTAGCCAAGGGCCAGGCGCCCGGCAGGTGGCGCACAAAATGGAGGAGCCGCCGCGGATGCGAGTGAGGAGGTACGACGAACGAAGCAGACGCAGAGGGCGGCGGAAGGCGGAAGCACTTGCAAGCGCAAAGGGTGTGACAG
>JBKCVJ010000212.1:0-6899 GCA_046317915.1 Sphingobacteriales bacterium | reverse complement strand
TGGCGCCGCATCATCGGCAGCTTTGCGTTTGTGGTGGTCTTCCTCACCGCACTAAGTGTGGCGCTTGTTGCCAACGCCTTCATACCCGGATTCACCCTTGCGCTTGGCTTCCTGCTCGGTGGCATCGTGTCTCCACCGGATGCCGTTAGCGCAGGTGCCATCGTCAAATTTGTAAAGGTGCCCAAACGCATGTCGTCTATACTTGAAGGCGAAAGCCTCCTCAATGACGCATCGTCTCTCATCATCTTCCGCTTTGCATTGATTGCCGTTGGCACAGGTCAGTTTATCTGGTATAATGCAGCGCTCAGCTTTGGCTGGGCGGTGATCGGTGGTGCATTGATCGGCCTCATCATTGGATGGATCTTCATGAAGGCACATCGCTACCTGCCCACCAATGCCAACATGGACATCGCTCTCACACTGGTGACGCCGTACGTGATGTACATCGCAGCGGAAGAGGTGCACGCCTCCGGTGTACTTGCCGTTGTCTGCGGCGGATTGTTGCTCTCTGAAAAAAGACATGAGTTCCTGGCTACGTCCGCGAGATTGCGTGGTGCCAATGTGTGGGGAAGCCTGGTGTTCCTCCTAAACGGTTTCGTATTCATGCTCATCGGGCTCGCCCTTCCCGAAATCACCACCGGTCTGCAGAAAGAAGGTGTGAGCTTGGGCGCCGCACTGGGCTATGGATTCCTGATTACCGCCGTGCTCATCATCGTGCGGTTGATCTCGGCATACGGCGCCGTAGCGGTGACCCTCATCATGCGCAATTTCATCAACGTGGCCGATGCCAATCCCGGTATGCGCGCACCACTCCTATTGGGGTGGACGGGCATGCGGGGCGTGGTTTCACTGGCTGCTGCACTATCGATACCCGTACAACTCAATGCCACCACGCCTTTCCCGCATCGCAACCTGATCCTATTCATCACCTTCATCGTGATCCTCACCACCCTCTTGCTACAAGGTCTTACCTTGCCACTGCTTATCCGCAAGATCAAACTGCCGGCCTATGATGATTACATCCCTGATGAAGAAGCCGATACTTTTATCCGGCGGGAACTGGCGCGGCAGGCACTTTCCCACCTGCATACTAATCATACAGACAAACTGGAGAAACATGGCTCACTGCAACGGCTAGCCGATAAATGGAATGAAAAGGCCGATGAAAACAATGACCCGAGACTATATCAAGAAAGCAAGACTGTATACCTTGAAATACTGGAACTTCAACGCCACTGGTTGCTCGAAAAGAACAAAACAGATGATACCTTTGACGAAGACCTGATCCGTAAATACCTTTACCAGATAGACATCGAAGAAGAAAAACTAAAATATTTATAACGCATTAACCCAACTGTATGATTATTGAACCCAGAATGCGCGGCTTTATTTGTCTGACTGCCCACCCCCTGGGCTGCGCACAAAATGTAGTGAATCAAATCATCTACATTAAATCGAAAGGCGCCATCGATGGCCCCAAGCGCGTACTCGTGATCGGCGCGTCAACTGGCTTCGGTCTCAGTTCCCGCATCACGGCCGCCTTCGGCAGTGGCGCCGCCACCATCGGCGTATTCTTTGAAAAGCCCGCGCAGGAAGGCAAAACCGCATCCCCCGGATGGTACAACAGTGCCGCCTTTCAACAGGAAGCCAAGAAAGCCGGCCTCTATGCCAAGAGCATTAATGGTGATGCATTCTCCGATGAGATCAAAACCAAAACCATCGATCTCATCAAACAAGACCTTGGCCAGATCGATCTCGTCATCTATAGCCTTGCTTCGCCTGTACGCACACATCCTAAAACGGGTGTCACCCATCGCTCCGTATTGAAACCATTGGGTGGAGTGTTCTCCAACAAAACCGTGGATTTCCATACCGGCGTTGTGTCTACCGTTACCATCCAACCCGGTACAGATGAAGATGTTGCCAATACCGTTGCCGTCATGGGTGGGGAAGATTGGAAGATGTGGATCGATGAGATGATGAAAGCTGGCGTACTTGCTGACCATGCAGTCACCGTAGCGTACTCATACATCGGCCCCGCAGTGACAGAAGCTGTATACCGCAAGGGAACCATCGGTAAAGCCAAAGATGATCTTGAAGCAACGGCGTTCACGATCACTGACGACATGAAAGATATCAACGGCAAAGCATATGTGAGCGTAAACAAAGCACTCGTTACACAAGCCAGTTCAGCGATTCCCGTGATCCCGCTCTACATTTCCCTGCTCTATAAAACCATGAAAGAAAAAAACATCCACGAAGGCTGTATTGAACAGATCCAACGTTTATATGCAGACCGCCTCTACACCGGAAAGCAGGTACCCGTTGACGTTAGTGGCAGGATCAGGATCGATGATTGGGAAATGCGCGATGATGTACAGGAAAAAGTAGCTACCCTTTGGGAAGAAGCAACTACTGAAACCCTGCCCGCCATCGGAGACCTCGTTGGCTATAAAACAGAATTCCTGAATCTTTTCGGATTTGCCGTTCCCGGTGTCGCATACGGAGAAGATACCAATGAACTGGTAGATTTTGAAGGTCTGGTATAACAAATGCTGCTTAACGATTTTATAGAAATTCCACCATTTCTCCAGGGCACTTCATCTGTAGTGCCCTGGTTGTTTATTCGGGATCTTCAAATGCACATACTACAAGAGATCAGTCTACTGGATCCTCAATACATCATCAATGATCAGATAGCCGTACACCACACGGCGAAAATTCATCCGCAGGCCATTATCCAAGGACCCGCCATCATTTCAGCAAACTGCTATATTGGACCCAATGCTCTTCTGCGTAATGGGGTCCGGCTGGGAGAAAACGTCAGCATCGGCGCCGGTGTGGAACTGAAACAATCCATAATCTGCGGGCAAAGCGCCATCGCGCATTTTAATTTTATTGGCGACAGCCTCATTGGTCACCGCGTAAATTTTGAAGCGGGATCTATCGTTGCCAATCACTTCAATGAACGCGAGAAAAAAATGATTCCCGTGATAATGAATGGCCAGCTTATTGAAACCGGCGTCACCAAATTCGGCGCGCTGGTAGGAGATGATTGTAAGATTGGAGCGAATGCGGTGCTTTCACCGGGAACAATACTTGCAAAAGGAACAGTGGTGGGTAGGCTGCAACTCGTGGATCAGGGTTGGCAATCAAACATACAGTAATACAGTCATTCAGGCATTCAGAAGTTGGAATCCGGAAATCCGGGTTGATGCCTCCGGATTCCAGGCCTCCAACTTCAGATTTCCTGAATGTTTGTATTTCTGAATGTCAGTATTCCAATTCTATCGCTGTCCGTTGGCATTGGTCACAATCTGGATCTGGCCCGTCAGGTTTCGCTGCTGCCTGGATTGACCTACAACCGTGGAAGACATCAAAAGCAGCAGCATCCATTTTCCGCCTAAACGCATAAACATTCATTTTTTATTGGATGCCAAAAAATAGTTGTTCTTTCGATGGAATTGTATAACTTCCTTAAGTTTATGACCCAACTTATTTAGGCTGATTGTCCAGGCGCTGCCGGGGCAGCGGCCTTTTTATTTAAGTATTAGGTATGACTGTAGAAGAATTACTCGCAGGGTACAGCCATGATTATTCATGGGACGAAATGATGGATAAAGCCATGCTTCGTTCTCACTATCAGCCCCTGTTCCAAAAACTGGCCGATCTTGATTTCTCTACCATTTCGCAACTGCACCAGCAGGCCAGTGAAATGTTCATGAGTCAGGGCATCACCTTCACGGTGTATAGTGACGATGCAGGAATTGAACGCATTTTTCCGTTCGACATCATTCCCCGCATTATCACGGCAAAAGAATGGCAGCATGTGGAAGCAGGCATCAAGCAGCGCCTCAAGGCGTTGAATATGTTCCTGCACGATATCTATCACGACCAGGAAATCCTGAAAGAGAACATCGTTCCATCATGGCTGATCGCTTCCTGTCCTCATTTCACGCGCGAAGTGTTTGGGATCGATGTGCCCAACAATATATATGTACACATATCGGGTATCGATCTGATCCGCGGAGACAATGGCACCTTCTATATCCTGGAAGATAATCTCCGCACGCCCTCTGGTGTTTCGTATATGTTAGAGAACCGCGAGGTCACCAAGCGCTTGTTCCCTGACTTGGTGAACACCAGCCAGGTGCGTATGGTGAACAACTATCCTTTGCTGTTGCACTCCATCTTACTATCGCTCTCACCACGGCCCGTGCGTGATCCGGTTGCAGTCATTCTTACGCCGGGCATTTATAACTCGGCCTATTATGAACACACATTCCTTGCTCGCCAGATGGGTATCCCTCTTGTGGAAGGCAGAGACCTGGTGGTGAATAACCATAAAGTATATATGAAAACCACCCGCGGCCATCAGCAGGTGGACGTGATTTATAGAAGGGTGGACGATGAGTTCCTCGATCCCATTACTTTCAATTCCGGAAGTATTCTGGGTGTGGCGGGTCTTATTGGCGCTTACCGAAAAGGAAATGTAGCCATCGTCAACGCCATCGGAAATGGTGTGGCCGATGATAAAGCTGTTTACGCTTACGTGCCTGCCATGATCAGGTACTATCTGAATGAAGAGCCAATCCTTCCGAACGTGCCTACCTATTTGATGACGGACAAGGGTTCGCAGGAATATGTTTTCAACAACATTGAACAGATGGTGTTGAAACGCACCAACCAGTCGGGCGGATACGGCATGCTGATGGGCAACAAAGCAACGGAGAAGGAGGTTGAAGAATTCAGGTTGAAGGTGGAAGAGAATCCCCGAGAGTTCATTGCTCAGCCTATCATTAAGCTTTCAACCGTTCCGTGTTTCCTGGATGGAAGGATCCAGAGCCGCCACGTGGATCTTCGTCCGTACGCACTCTGTGGGCCTTCCGGCATGCATATCGTTCCGGGTGGACTGACTCGGGTGGCACTGAAGCAAGGATCGCTGGTGGTGAATTCTTCACAAGGCGGCGGAAGTAAAGACACCTGGGTGATTGATCAATAACCAACTGAATTTCTGAAGATGTTAAGTAGAAGCGCTGACGCATTATTCTGGATATCCCGATACATTGAAAGGTCCGAAGGCCTGTTGAGGATCCTGCATACCACTTATGTATTGTCGCTTGACCGCGGTCCCTATGCGAACAACAGCTGGAAGACGATTCTCGAAATATTTTCTTATCTCCCCAAAGCGGAGAAAGCAGAACTGGAAAAAGATGCTGACCAGATCCTGGAACATATCCTGATGGACAGCAGGAATGCAAACTCCCTGCGCATCATCCTGACCAAGGCGAGGGAGAATGCGCGAGGCATGCAGGATCACCTCACCAAAGAGGTTTGGGAACAGGTGAACTTCATGTACCATATGATGTATGATCATCAACTTTCATCTCAATTGAAGACCAACCAGCAGATCCCGGCCATCGAGCGGCTGTTGAAAAACTGTCTGCTGTTCACGGGTATTGTTGATAGTACGATGTCACGCGGCATGTCATGGAACTTCATGAACATTGGTAAATATTTAGAACGATGCCTGATGACCATCGATCTGATGGAGCAACAAATGATTGACAATGATTTGAGCGAAGAAAAGGATATCTTGTACTGGCGGGGTGTGTTGTTCTCGTTGTCAGGATATGAATTTCACCTGAAAAACTACAGGAGCAACGAAGCCAATGACAACGTGATCCATCAGGTGGTCATCAATGATTCTTTCCCTCATTCTGTGATGTACTGTTTGCAAAGGATCCGTAAATATCTCGATAATATCATCGAAGAAAACAGTCCTGAAGACCCTGCAGGTCTCAGAAGGCAGTTTGGCAGGATCTGCTCCAGCGTTGAGTTTGCCGATGTGCAAATGATCCGCGGAATGGGTGCCCCCGCCTTTTTGAAACAAACGGGTAATCATCTTCGTGAATTTGCCTGGGCGCTTAGCCAAACCTATTTCTCTTATTCTTAAGTTTGAACATGTCTGTTTTCCGGATCATCCACATTACGAAATACGAATACGATAAGCCCGTACATGAAAGCGTCAATGAGATCAGGATCTTCCCTTATCTCAGCCCGGAACTTGAAGTACTGCAACATGAACTCATCATCAGCCACCATCCTGATGTGCATGTATTCAAAGACTATTGGGGCAACAAAGCGGGGTTATTCAGCATTGTTGAGCCGCATCTTCGGTTGGCGATTGAAAGCAGGCTGCTGATCAGGCTAAACTATGAAGTGCCGGGAACAGGATTCTGGGAGCCCACCTGGCAGCAGTTGAATGCGGAAATTCAAAACAAACTCCAGCACCTGGAACTCACCAGACCTGAGCTCATAGAAAAGCAGGACCAGATCCAGGAGATCTGCAACCAGATCTTTGATCCGCAGAAATCGGTAGCTTCCATCGTTCAAGAATGCAACAAATACATTTACGAAAACTTCACCTACTCCAAGGGGATCACCACTATTGAAACAACAATAGATGAGATAATGGAAATTCGCAGTGGTGTTTGCCAGGACTTTGCACATCTGATGCTGCAGATCCTGCGCACCATGGACATCCCTTGCCGCTACGTCAGCGGATATATCTGTCCGCATAAAAACGGCATGCGCGGAGAAGGCGCCACACATGCATGGGTAGAAGCCTGGCTACCCGGTTACGGTTGGGCCGGCATCGATCCTACCAACAATGTATGGGTGGAAGACAAGCACGTGAAACTGGCTGTGGGCCGTAACTTCACCGACTGCTCCGTTGTAAAAGGCAGCTACAAAGGCACCTCAAGACAGGATCTCTTCGTCTATGTATCTGTGGGATATGAAGATGGTATGACCTTCGAAGAAACCAACCGCGTACAGATGGAAAAAATCGCCTCTGCTAAAGAGCGCGAAGAAATACAAGCGCAGCAGCAGCAACA
>JBKCVJ010000211.1:0-6489 GCA_046317915.1 Sphingobacteriales bacterium | reverse complement strand
ACCAAGGCACTGGGCTTTCTGACCTCCCTGACCCTGCTGGCAGCAACCTTTACCAATCTTATTTTACTTCCCGTTCTATTACTGAGCACCGGAAAGAACAAAAAATAGCCTGTGGTGTTAAAGATTTTCAGGTTTGGCCTTACAAAATGGCCGAATTTTCACTATTTTTTATAATTTGCGAGTCTGTCCCTTAATCCATCCTTAGAAACCCGTGATAGAATCCTACACCTAAGGCTCAACCAACTGTTTATACATTAGTTAATAAAAACCAAAACTGACAAGAATGAGAAAACTTGTGCTACTGCTATGCGGTATACTGCTCCTTTGGGGACAGTTGCTTGCTCAAACCCGTACCATCAGCGGCCGGGTTGTGGATGCGGACGGGAAACCAATCCCTAATGCTTCCGTGATCGTGAAGGGGTCATCCCAAGGTGCTTCCACCAACAGTGAAGGTGTGTTCAGTCTTTCGGTTCCCACAGGGACCACAAGGCTGGTTGTTTCTGCGGTGGGCATGACCACGCAGGAACTGGCGCTGACATCTTCAAACAGCAATTACTCGCTGTCCATGAAAGCGGAGGACCGCAGTCTGGAAGCGGTGGTAGTGACTGGTTATTCCACCAAGAAAAAGAGGGATGAAGCGGGTGCCATCTCCACTGTAAAGGGAACTGAAATCAGAAACATTCCAAACGCTTCGGTAGACAAAGCTCTGCAAGGGCGCGCTTCCGGTGTTTTGGTTCAATCCAACAACGGTATCCCTGGTGGTAACGTCAACGTAAGGATCAGGGGTACAGGCTCCATCAACGCTGGTAACGATCCACTTTACATTGTGGATGGTGTGCAGATGAACCTCCGGAGTGATGGTAACTTTACTCAAACCAACCCACTGTCTTTCCTTAACCCGAACGATATCGAATCTATCGATATCCTGAAAGACGCTGCCTCTGCTGCGATCTATGGTGCACAGGCTTCTAATGGTGTAGTCATAATCACCACCAAAAAGGGTAAGGCTGGGAAAACAAAGTTTGATGTAAACATGTATTGGGGACAGGGTAAAGCACTGAAGAAGATGGACGTGTTAAACTCCCAGGAGATTTACCAACTGAGGTCTGAAGCTTATGCAAACTCACAAAACCTCTCTCCTACAGACCTCGCTGTGAAAAGATTTGTTTTAAATGAATACCGTGTTGCTGGTGCCGCTGGCCTTACAGACAAACAGGCAGACTCTGCTGCTTTGGCTTTGCCAACCTACGATTGGCAGGATGCAGCATTCCGTACTGCACAGATCAGGAACTATGAACTGGCTGCCAGTGGTGGTAACGACCGCACAACTTTTCGTGTGTCTGGTTCTTATTCTTTCCAGGAAGCTGTTGTAACAAAGGCAGACTTCCAGCGTGGTGCTTTGAAATTTGACCTTACCAATAAGGCAACAGATAAGTTGACCATCGGAACATCACTTAACCTCAGTACTTTCCGTCAAAATACACCATTTGCTACAGATGGTAGCTTCCTCGGAAGTCCTGCTTTCTCCAGCCCGTTGATCCTTCCTTTTAACCCGATCACCAATCCTGATGGCACCTATTTTGGCGTACCACCAGCGAACCTGGCAGGTATCCTTAACCAGAATGTGATCGCCGTTAATGATTTCAATACAGGTTTGAACCGCACCAATCAAATGGTTGGTAACGTGACACTGGATTATAAATTCACCAAATGGTTGAGCTTCCGCTCCTTCTACGGCCTGGATTATCGTTTGGTTCAAGGTAAGCGTTACACAGATCCCCGTACACCGGATGGATTTGCGATCCGCGGACTTGGTCAGGCAGAATCTGAGTGGAACACAAACTTCATGACCAGCCAGGTATTCAACTACAACTTCAATCTTGGATCGAAAGTTAAGTTGGATGGTTTCGCCGGATATGAATATAGGGTTGAAAATCAGGAAGGCATTTTCGCCATCGCTGATGGTTTCCCCACCTTCCAGTTCAGGACACTGAATACTGCAGCTAACCCTCGTGCTCCGGGTGAATTTTTCACTGGCTACAAGCGTCAATCGCTCTTCGGCCAGGCAAACCTTAACATTGATGGCAAGTACCTGATCAGCGGTGTGCTGAGGTATGATGGTTCATCTCGTTTTGGTGACAATTCCCGCTACGGTCTTTTCCCCGCGGTGAAGGCTGCATGGAATATCGATAGAGAAGATTTCCTTGCTAAGTCAAATGCAATTTCTTCACTTCGCCTCCGGGCTTCCTGGGGTGAGACGGGTAACGACCAGATCGGAAACTTTGACGCCCTCGGCTTGTACGGTGGTGGATTTGTTTACAACGGAGCGCCCGGTATCGCCTTTAGCCAGTTGGCTAACCCCAACCTGCAGTGGGAGCGTAACGAAACGGTTAACTTTGGTGTTGATTTCGGATTGTTCAGGAACAGGATCACCGGTTCCGTAGAAGTTTATAACAAACTTACCAAAGATCTCCTGCTGTCACAACCCGTTCAACAGACTACCGGATTCTCTGATATCACCAGGAACGTAGGTCAGATCAGGAACAGGGGTATAGAATTGACCTTGACTGTTGATTGGCTTCGTTCTAACCTCGGACAAGGTTTTGGTTGGAGCTCCACGTTTGTATTCACCAACAACAAGAACCAGGTTGTGGGCTTGTATAATGGTCTTCAGGAACTTCCCGGTAACCCTGCAATCAGGGTTGGCAGAGAGTTGAACTCCATCTTCACTCAAAAATATGCTGGTGTTAACCCTGCAACTGGTCGCCCAATGTGGTATGACGCTGCTGGTAACCTGACTTATCAGGTGTTGGCTGCAGACCGCCAATACATTGGCGACGTTCAGCCAAACCAATTCGGTGGTCTAAGCAATACTTTCAATTGGAAAGGATTCACCCTTGATGTATTCTTTAACTATGAATATGGAAGGCTGGCACAAGACGGTCAGGTGAATTTCATGATTGAGAACCAAGCACGTTTCAATACCAACCAAGAAAACTATGATGGCCGTTGGACAACTCCTGGCCAGATCACATGGTGGCCAAGGATGAACTTGAACGGTGCTGAAGCAAAAGGCAATGGTGCACAAACCGGAAGCCGTACCTGGTTCAAAGCAGATTACATCAGGTTGAAGAACGTTATGCTTTCTTATAACCTGAACAGCGAAGTAACCAGAAGACTTAAAATCAGCAACGCGAGGTTCTATGTTCAGGGTACCAACCTTTGGACATATTCAGACTGGTTCAGCTATGATATCGAATTTGTGGGAACAGCCACAGGTATCGTACCACAAACCAGGAACTTCACAGCAGGTGTACAGTTCTCCTTCTAACGAAAAAAGAATTTGAAGATGAAAAAACTAATCATATTTACTTTAGCCATCACACTGCTGGGAGCTAACTGGAGTTGTAAAGACGCTCTGGAAATCGAGCCAAGGCAGTCGATACCATCCGCAACAGCACTGACCAGCAAAGATGGTATCAGCGCAGCCCTGGTTTCCGTATACTCGCGCCTGAAAGGTGTAAGGCTCTACGGAAGAGACAATATTGCTCTTCCTGAAGCGCTGGCCGATAATGGCTTTGCGACAAACAAATCTGGTCGACTTCTTAACGAGGCAAACAATGTGCAGGGTGCACAATTTAGCGCTGCATTGTGGCAGACAGCCTATGCCGCCATCAACCAGACAAACCTGATCCTTGAAGCTATTCCTGCTGCAACGGATCCTACCATTACACAGGCAGATCGCACATCATGGGAGGCTCAGTTGTTCTTCCTGCGTGCGTTATACCATTTTGACATGGTGAAGGCTTATGCGTATATGCCCGGTGCAGAAGTAGCCGCCAATAACCGTGGTGGTATTCCGATTCTGACGAAAGGCATCAGCACTTCTGATGATGCGCTCCTGCTTAAGCCTTCAAGGGCACCCATTGCAGACGTTTATGCTCAGATTGTAAGTGATCTGGAAGCAGCTAACTCAAGGTTTGCAGGCACAACCGGACTGCCAAACCTTGCCAATAAACCTGCCACGCAGGCTTTGTTGTCAAGAGTTCATTTGTATACCAAGAACTATACGCAGTCTAAACGTTGGGCTGATTCTGCAATCGCAACCGTAGGTTCAAGGCTCACCACCAGCGCAACATATGTGGGTAACTGGCGGGCAGCAACACATAATGAATCACTGTTCCAGATATTCTTTGCTACAAATGCAGAAAACAATGGCGTAAACGAATCACTTCAGACCTCGTTCACAACATTGAATGCGCCTGGCGGAACTGTTACAACTGGTTTCGGTGATCTGGTACCCACCATTAGTTTACTGAATGGATTGGGTATTACGATGACTGGCGGAAACACTACAACGGTTTTCGGTGTCAACGTAACCATTGCAACCAGAACAGCCGATGTAAGAAATCAATTGTATGAAGTGGGTACCACAGGTAGAGGTCCTTCTAAAATTGAGTGTACCAAATACATCGGAAAAAATGGCTTCCCCAATCTGGACAATATTCCTGTGATCAGGGTTGCTGAGCTATTCCTTAATCGTGCTGAAGCCATGGCTACGCCGGGCTCCGCTGTGTTTAATGAAACAGCAGCGCTGGCAGATTTGAATAGCATTGTTACAAACCGTGGCTTACCAGCTTTTGTAGGTCTTACAGGCTCCGCGCTGTATGAACAAATTTTGAATCAGCGCAGGCTTGAACTGGCTTTCGAAGGTCATCGTTTCTGGGACCTGAAACGTCTCGGTCGTGATCTGGTTAAAGCACCTCACTACAATACCGTTCCATTCTTTGACACCAGGATCCTTGCACCACTTCCTCAAAGGGAGATCGATGGTAACAAGAATCTTGTACAAAATCCTGGTTATTAAAATCTAGCATTATGAAGATGAGATCAATAATTATAGCCATATCTGCCGTCTTTCTTTTCGGCAGTTGTATCAAGAATGAATTACCGGTGTGGACCACGGCACAGGTTGAATTTGACGCTTCGTCCTGGAACACTAACGCTGCCGGCAGAACCTATCCCATCCTCACGAGGGTGGCAGGTTATGGCAGGGTTGCCAGTACGGCGGATCCAGTCTTGTCGCGCACCGCACCCGGTATCAAAAAATTCCGTGTGAACCTTGTAGGTAGGCAGTTTGACCAACCCCAAACCATCCAGTTTGACCTGTTTGGTGGCAATGGCGGTTCAACCGCTGTTGAAGGCGTTCATTATAAGATCAGCCGCCAGTTGGTGATCCCCGCAAAATCCAGCTTCGGTGAACTGGAAGTCGAGATCCTCAATCCGGGCGCGCAGACAGGTGTAACTGCTGTTGACCTCCTGCTCGTTCTGAACGGCAAAGAAGGAATTAACCGTAGTGTAAACTACAGCATCCTTGGTCTGAGGATAGCGCAATAAATACATTCTTACTAATTTATAAAGCCGCCCTGTCAACGGGGCGGCTTTTTTTATAAATAATATTATTTTTAACGAAACGTTAAATCTCAAAAACACTAACCATTAAAAAAATTCCTGCTTTTGCCGGCGTTGATGTTATCACTATTGGCCTCAGGACAAGACGCCCAAGACACCACTGCTATTGACACTGCCTACCTGAGAGAACAAACGGAGGCCCTTGCAGCAACCACCAAGAGAGCGGGCGGCTTCATTTGGAAAAAAATCTCGGGAAAGAAAAAAGAAGAATCATTTGACGAACCAGCTGCCGAAACTCCGCAAACAGAGGCTTAAGTTATAGAAAACAATAATGAAATGAAAAAGGCTGCCTCACTAGCTGGGGCGGCTTTTTTTTATTAAATTAAACTTCGAAAAAACGAACGTATGAGAAACATACTCCTCCTTGCCGCCATGACGATGGCAATAACTGCCAACGCCCAGACCACGATCAATGTGGATGATACTTCCAAATTCACCAACGCCATCGTATACCTGAATTCTGCGAATGGGGTGCCTTTTGTAATGGCCAAATACGCAAAGGTTGTAGAGGGATCCGTGTTTGTCCCTGAAACACTATCACCTGCCCAGATCTTCATGAAAGGAAATGCCAGGGCCATGGGCATTGTATCGGCAAGATTGAATATCATGGATCGAGATCTCAATTTCTACGATGATAAAAAGAACATGGAAATGGTAGCGTCCAATGATATCACTGAAGTGCGTTTCAAAGATCCATTAACCAACAGTATCCGCATATACACCAAGTCTATCCCCAACTGCGTTGGTGCAAATCCCGGTTGGCACGAGGTACTGGAAACGGGCAAGCTGACGCTCTACAAAGAGATTGTAAAAACAATTACTGAAAACAAGCCCTACGGTAGTGCAACCACAGAACAAACCATTCTCACCACATATCGCTACTGGGTGCAAACAGGCGATGCCTGCCGACAGGTGAAAAAAATAACTGAACTCACGGACCTTATCCTGAAATCAGATCCAGGTTTCACGTCACAGCTTCCCCAAAGAAAGCTGTCAGACAAAAAAGAAGAAGACTGG
>JBKCVJ010000210.1:0-7853 GCA_046317915.1 Sphingobacteriales bacterium | reverse complement strand
AGAAAAATCCAGCAGGAAAGGTTCCAAGATCAACATGGTGTCTTCGCCAATGCACAGATGGGTTCCAGTTTACTGCATCAACATGCGGAGCTCTGTAAGGCGTCCACCAATCTGCTGCGCACCGCTATGGAAAAGCTGCGGCTGTCTACCCGCGCGCACGACAGGATCCTGAAAGTCAGCAGAACCATTGCGGACCTTGCCGATTCGGAAAAACTAAAACCGGAACATATTGCGGAAGCCATACAGTATAGAAGCCTTGATCGTGAGCGATGGATGGCTTGATTTGTCTAGACATGTCACTTATGTTCTCAGCAAGTATTTACGTATGAATATTGTCACATAAACAGTTCCTGCATGGTTATCTCGGCAACAATACGGCCTGTATAATATTGGTTGTGCGTAGTGCCAAACGTAGTGATCATAGTCGGGAATAGTGTTTTCCGGGTTCGAGTCTGCAACTGAAAAATGCTCACCTTCGCATCCAATTCTCCTGCATACTTCTTGTCTATGATAAATATATTGCTGGAAAATTTCATCTCGCATAAGTTAATGCAGTGGTCTGCTCGATCCAAGAGCAAATCCACTTGTGCCCCTTTGCTTCCATTGCCAGAAATACTTCGCCAGCCAGAAGACTCAGTATAGACCCCGGAAATTCCCAACGCATTCTTAATAGCATCCACATGTTTCTGGCAGATGGCTTCAAATGCAAAACCACTCCAGCTCATATAAGTATGGGACTTGGAGATGCGAAGCCATGAGCCTGCGCCACTAATACGAGCCCCTTCAATAAACTTCAGATAGAATAAACTGTATTCATCTGATAATTTATAGATAGCTTCTCTGATCGTCCTTCCAAAAGGAATGTACTGGGTGATAAATCCAGATTGCTCCAATTCATCAAAAAGCTCAGACGTCCATCCGCCAGTAGTAAATCCACAAGTATCAATGATCTCTGCACGAGTCATTCCCATAGCTTTTTTTGAAAGTGCCCTGACAATAGCTTCGTGATTCTGTGCATGAGCAAAAAGCGATTTGTATAAGTCGGCAAACTCAGTCCTTAATAATCCATTCTTATTAAAGAATAATTTATCAATGGATTGAGTGGCACTTTCGCCTTTTTGTATCTGTTTCAAATACTGTGGTACCCCGCCCATAGCCATATACAATTGCAAAATCTGATAGCGATCTAGCTTTACGCCTTTATGAACCAGAAACTGCTCCGTTTCAGCAAGCGTGAAGGGCAATAGTCTGATCCGTCTTGTAACCCTGTTGTGTAAACCACCCCGATCATTGATTACATTTCGAATAATCCACGATGCTGCAGATCCGCAAATAACGACTTTCAAAAAAGATTGGCGAGATGCTGAGGTGTTCCACCAGTGACCAAATGCCTGTAAAAAGCCAGACTTTGGCGTACTCAACCAGGGAAGCTCATCAAAGAGAATTACAATAGGCTCACGATCACCAACTGCTTTGATATATTCATTCAACATCTGGAATGCGGCAATCCAGTTATTGGGTTGAGCTGGCGAAACTGGAATGTTCATTGCCGATTGCAAGGCCAAACTAAAATTTTGCAACTGGATCTTCAAGCTTGCCTGGTGGATTCCCGTAAGTTCAAAGCGTATGTTCTTTTGAAAAAAGTTTCGGATGAGATAGGTTTTACCTATACGTCGTCTTCCATAAACAGCGATAAGCTCTGCTTCTTTGGACAGCAGTGCTGCATTGAGTATTTTCTTTTCCTCATTCCGCCCAATAATCTCTTCCATATGATGCATTTATAATCCTCCATAAATATATAAAAATATACACTTATGGAGGATTAAAGTTTTTTATAGCGCTCCACATGTAGAATATTGAAGACACTTATGGAGTATTATAATAAATTATATCGCTCCACATCTCCGGTTATCTCTGAAGTATTTTAGTTCAAAACTAAATGCGAACTTCATCGCCATGAAAATCCTGATCAACTACCTCAAACCCTATAAATGGCTGGTGTTCCTAACCATGCTCCTGGCGGCTATGAACACCGGATTCTCGCTAGTGGATCCCATCCTTTTTGGTAAACTGGTCAACCTGGCTAACCGATACCAGCAGTCGCAGGCACAAGGCGTACCCTTTAGCTACGATGAATACTTCAATCGTTTCAATTGGAACAATCCGGGGGTTTGGTATATCCTGATCGGTTCCATCACGGTGGCCATGATCAGCAGGATCGCTAAGAACTTCCAGGACTATTTTCTCAATGTGGTGATCCAGAAATTCGGCGCCAAGGTTTTTACCGATGGACTTCAGCATGCTATGAAACTTCCGTTCCAGGAATTTGAGGACCAGCGAAGCGGTGAAACACTTTCTATATTGACGAAAGTGCGCACCGACGTAGAGAAGTTCATCAATTATGTGATCAATGTTTTGTTTGGTATCCTGATCGGCGTGGTGTTCGTTTTCGTTTATGCATCGCTTTATATTTCCTGGTACATACCGATTGCATACCTGATTGGCGTAGTGATGCTTTCTGTGATCACCAATGTGCTCAGCAGGAAGATCAAGCATATCCAGAAGACCATCGTTTCCCAAACCACTTCTTTGGCGGGCGCTACAACAGAATCGCTTCGCAATATTGAACTGGTGAAAAGCCTTGGACTGACGCAACAGGAAGTGGAGCGTTTGAATAGAAATACCTACAAGATCCTGGGTCTTGAACTCACCAAGGTGAAAAGGATCCGAAGCATTAGTTTCCTGCAGGGCACCATGGTGAACACCCTTCGGCAAGCCATCTTATTCATCCTGATGTGGTTGATCTTTAAAGACGAGATGAATGCCGGCCAGTTGGTGACCATGCAGTTCTTCTCCTTCTTTGTGTTTGGTCCGCTTCAGGAGATTGGAAACATCCTGTTGTCATATCGCGAGGCAGAAGCATCGTTGAATAATTTCGCGAATCTGATGAACAAGCCTGTGGAAGCAGAACCACGCACGCCGGAACCACTGGAAGATGTTCATACACTTGAATTCCGCGAAGTGAGTTTCCAACACCGCAGCGCCAAACAGAAAGCGATAGACAATATTACCTTCCGCGTAAATAAAGGGGAAACCATTGCATTTGTTGGGCCCTCCGGCTCTGGCAAAACGACGATGATGAAATTACTGGTGGGCCTTTATCGTCCCAACCAGGGCAAGATCCTGTATAATGAGATCGATGAGAACAGCATTAGTTTTAATGACCTGCGCAAGCAGATCGGATTTGTAACGCAAGACAACCAGTTGTTTTCCGGCAGCATCCGTGAAAATCTGATGTTCGTGAATCCGCAGGCCACGGAAGCAGATTTGAAAGATGTGCTTACCAAGGCTTCCTGTGATAAACTGTTGGCCAGGGCAGAAAATGGGGTTGACACAGTTATTGGCGAAGGCGGATTAAAACTTTCCGGTGGGGAGAAACAGCGCATCTCTATAGCGAGGGCCCTGTTGCGCAGGCCGCATATCCTCATTTTTGACGAAGCTACTTCGGCACTCGATTCCATCACTGAAGAAGAAATTACAGATACAATCAGGGACATCTCCAGTCAGCGAAACCAGATCACGATCCTGATTGCGCATCGGTTGTCTACTATTATGCATGCGGACAAGATCTATGTATTGGAAGCAGGGGAGATTGTAGAGACCGGCAGTCATGAGGAGTTACTATCTTCTAAAGGACTATACTATGCGATGTGGAGGCAGCAGATCGGGGAAAGGAGAAAACTATCTATTAACAATTAGCAATTGATAATTGGCAAATAGCAATTGGCACTGGTTGTTGGAAGTTAGTGACCTGTACCAAAATCCACTTCCCAACAACCAGTGCTAATTGCTAATTATGAATTGCCAATTGCTAATGTTCACCAAGCTATTCTTCGATATCGTGAATAAGCACTTCCAACGCATTAAGACTTTGGAAGATCTCAATCAATGAACAGATCAGAGAAAACAACAGACTTAATAGGCTTCCGGCAAAAACGTATTTGGCAACGTCCATCCAACCATTGTAAATGCTATACATGCAAATCACGCAAAGCAGGAAACTGAATACACCGGCGCCTTGCATCAGGCGAATGTATCCAAGACGTTTGCGCAGGCTTCGGATCTGCAACAGCGCACTCTGCTCGTTCTTGTGATGGGAATAGTCGTCGTGCAGTTTCCGCACTACATTGGCGATGGCCAGAAACCGGTTGGTATAGGCCAACAGCAGGAGGCTGATGGCAGGGAATAACAGTGCGGGCGTATTGAGAGAGATTTCCATCCTGTGAAAATATGAAGGTGTGAAAGTATGAAAGTTTTTTTCACACCTCCACACCTTCACACATGCATACTATTTTATGCGTACACCAAACGCCACTTCCACATCCGTCTCGCCCTTGCTCACGGGATCGCCGGCGGCTTTGGTACCTGGCTTGTGCTTCAACGTAATGGTAAGCGTGCCTTTTGCAGCGGCTCCTGTCTGCCAGGTTGAGGTAATGCCTACCGGAAGCCCTTTGCTATCGTTATTCAGATTGCTGGGTGTAATGGATACACCCGCTGGTGTGAAATACACCTGGTGATCAACAGCCTCTGCCGAAATTTCTACGGTGATATCTTCTGCAGGGCTTACACTTTCATTCAGAAACTGGAGCGTTGCAGTATAGGATTTGTTGGCATCGATGATGATGCTGTCAAACTGCGCAGGAGGATTGCCGGCAGGACCATCAATATCCTTGAATGTAAACACTTGTGGCGTTGTACTGCCAGAGGCCAAGAGGCTCACCTTAAGAGTAGTGATCAGTTCTTCTTCATTGGGATCCACATCGTCGTCTTTAGAGCAGGAAGCCAGTCCAACTAAAAATGCTGCGAACAAAAACAATACGTACTTCTTCATGGTTTTCTATGTTTGATGATGACTAAAAATTGAGTGGTACTTTAACACGGAGGGAAATATTCCGCCCCATATCGTCACAGAAATATCGGAATGCGTTGAGATAGTCGCGATACTGTACATTCAGCAGATTAGTAACCCCAAAGATCACCCCGAGGCTGCGATGATTGATATGAATATCGGTTCCAGCTTCCAGGCCCAATAAGGTGTATCCCGGCGGAGGAGGGGCATAATCAGATTCCATGGTCACCGTTCCATCCGGGTGTTTGATCTCGATATTCCCCGTAGCCGGAAACCTGGTTTGTTCGCTTACATGTGAACCGGTAACGCGTAAATAAGTTCCTTTAAATTTATTTCCTTCGTCAAACATGTATTCAGCAGACGCTTCATAGCGGTCCGCCGGCATCTGGATCAGCCAGTCGTCTGCAAGCAGGTCATATGCACGAAGGATACTCGCCTTTCCCGCAATCTTCAGATGGCTGAAAAAAATGTACGATGCCTGCATATCCAATCCTATCATCCTCGCATCGGTCTGGTCATATTCAAAAGTGGGAAAGGCGCCACGGATGGTCAGCTGCGGGGGGTAAGTAGGTTTCAGGTAAATGAAATCATTGATTCGCTTGTAGTAGCCATTTACCGTAAGGTTAAGCTTCTCATTCGCGTACTCTATTTCAGCTTGCAGGCCCAGCGATCTTTCAGGTACCAGATCGGTCTTTCCCTTCTCGATTCTTGCTGCACCATGGTGAAGACCATCGGCAAATAATTCATTAACCTGTGGCGAACGCCATGCAGATCCTCCGGAGATATTGAAACGCCATCTTTTCAGTTTGTATGTAACGCCGGCATTACCAGAAAATCCGTTGAAAGATCTGGTTCCATAGGGATCACCGGGATTATTCGCATCACCCATCAGGACATCATTTGGCGGATTGTCATTGTCGGTGATATTGTTTAGCCAGCGGAGATCATACCGAAGACCTGCCTCTGCGATCCATTTCCCCCGCGTATATTTCTCCGTAATGAAAGCGCCGGTGTTGATCCCAATGTAGTTGGGAATGAAGTATCGATAATTGATATCATTCAACTGGAAGGACCCCGACACACCCACAGTGCCTTTCCAATACTTGCCTTTGTAATGATCCCAGGCCAGATCAAGTGCCGTAGTGTACAAGGAAAGCTCCAGCTGTGGATTACTCCTCGGGGATCTTACGATATCATATTCCCGCCGATGGTTGTTCTGAAAGGACCCGATGATGTTGAGCCTGCTGAATTCACCCGTTTGCAGATATCCCTTTGCTTTGAATAAATGGTGCTGTACGCTTTGGTAGGGTCTATTGATGGCATAGGAAAAAGAAGCATCCTTGATATAGTCAGGAGGATCTCCGCTTTCAATAGCATTCACGAGATCTGTTACATTACCAATATGTGAGCCAGTGAAGATCCCCAGCTTGGTACTGAAATAACTGTAGAATAATTCAACGCCTTTAGTGGGCTGTTGCCATCCTCCCGTTGCCGAAAAATTCAACTCCTGCACACCAGAATTCTGTAGCCAGTAGTCGGGCGTTCTCGCATCCCCACCACGCTTCGCAGTACCCTGCAGGCGCCAGGCAAACTGGGGCTTGTTTTTCAAACTGCTTTCCACCATCGCCGAGATCACCCCCATGCGATTGTTTGAAAAAAGCGCCGTGTTCAGTTCTCCCGTCAAGCCGTTCTGGCGATATGGCAAGAGCTTGGGCTCCACCAGAACAACACCACCGATGGCGTCACCACCGTAACGGATAGACGAAGATCCCTTGATCACCGTGAGCCGGTTGGCCAGGTAAGGATCCACTTCCGGCGCATGCTCGCTTCCCCATTGCTGCCCTTCCTGGCGAATGCCGTTGTTGAGGATCAGGATGCGATTGCTGTGAAGCCCGTTAATGACAGGTTTATAAATATTGTTTCCTGTTTGCAGTACCGTTACGCCATTGACGCGCTGTAATGACTCGCCGAGGGTTAGTCCCCTCGTGGCCTCCAGCTGTTTGCCTTTCAACTCCGCCATGGGAGTGGTTTGGCTTGCCGATGCGGTTCCCCGCACCACCACCTCGCCTAATTGCGAAAAATTATGGGGTATCTCTATATCCTTGTGCAGATCCTCACGGAGATGGATATGCGCCGTCTGGGGCGTGCAATCCACATGGCTCACCGTAATGGTATAGCTGCCCGGACAAAGCCCCCGAAAGATAAATTCTCCCTTACTGTCTGAAACAACCGTTTTATTCAGCTCTTTAATGAAGATGGTAGCCTCCTTGAGCGCTTCCTTACTGTCCTGATCAAATACCGTTCCGCTGAAACTGAGGTTGCATTGCGCCTGCAGCTGTTGGGACAGGGTGGCCCCTGCCAAAAGCATGAACAGTACAATACAATATTGCCTTAACCGCGGCATTTGCATCCCCATGGCCCAAATGTACAGCAAAATTGAATATTTGCAACGTTATTGCAAATTTTTAGAAGTTGGGAGTTTAGCAACGGCCAAGTATTTAAGATGGGGTAAATTTTCTTTTACCTGACTTTCAACATGGATTTCACTTGTTGCAAAGGACCGTTCTGAAAACGGAGATAGTACACACCGGGAATCAATGTTTCACCATTGAATTGTATATCGTACTTACCCTGCAGGTATTCTTTATCTACGAGGTTGGCGATCAGACGTCCCTGATTATCAAGAACCTGAATAAGCACGTGGCCCCCCGTAGTTTTGAAACTGATATTCGTAGATGCGTGGAAAGGATTGGGATAACTCACGATGAGGGTTTCACCGGCAGTTTGGTTCAGGTCATCCAGGCCTGTGGTACAAGCTGCTGATTGCACCAAAGGAAGACTTTGGAAATTCCGGAACAATACGGTCTGCACCGTGGTTGTGCCTGCACAGAACCAGTTTTGCAACAGGGTGCCGTACACGCTCCTGAAATCATATTGATACGGG
>JBKCVJ010000209.1:0-3197 GCA_046317915.1 Sphingobacteriales bacterium | reverse complement strand
ATGCTCTGCATGGCAGTGCTGGCCCTCTTTATTTTAATTTCATGCAACTTCAGTAAAGGAGTCAAAAAGGACCTTAATACCGGCCTTACCGCCAGTTATAACGGCGCTGCGCTGGAAGACATCTATCTGGCAGACAGCAGTGAAAACAAGCTGAGCAGCAATAAAATCAAACTCGGCGATAAGGTTATGGTATTGGCCAAAGGTGTAGAAAACTTTACGATCGAAGATGGCAAGGTGTTTCCAGGTTGTCATATTCTGGTGACCGACAAAAACAACAAAGAACTGCTCAACCTTCCTGATGCATTCGCCAATTTAGACAAGGGTATGGCAGCGGAAGATGCAAAAAACATGAAAGGAATTATATACACTGGAGAACCGATGGCCGTCGGTGAATCCTATCATCTCAAAGTAAGGTTCTTTGATAAAAAGAATACGGCAACGGAGATCCTGGCTAATGTAGACATCACCATGAAAGAATAATCCATCGCCGTACCTTATGAAAACTTACTTACGTTTGAACAGTACATATTTAAGGGGTTCATAATCGCTGTCCGTCAATGTCAAGATGTATCCATTCTTTACGGCCATCAGCTGACACCAGAACTTCTTGGTTTTACCGCTCACCCTGTTGGTGGCCATCAACTCCCAAACATTCACGGAAAAATTTCCCTTATAATTCAGTCCACTGAAAGTGGTTGATCCGCTGTTGGTATTGGCGGCATTATGCATGCTGTTATAGCTGTCATCACTGTTGAAGGTAAACTCATCGGTACTGGAGATGGCAGACATTCCCGCATAGTTACCTGAATAGGCATTGTAGTATTCTACGCCGCCGCCGCCGGTTTTACTCCAGGTGCCAATGATATCGTTCTTGGTTACGCCGAACTTGTTATATCCCAGCATCCTGTCTACATCATTCGGATGCCCAAACGCAGCCTGGTATGCAGCCTTGCTAGGCGCTGTCACTACCACTACATTGGCCCCACCCTGATACACCACTTTCATCGCTACATACACCTTCGCGCCCGTTGACTTGTCTGTCCCCTCACCTTCCTGAAAATAAATGACGGGATAGTTCACCCCTACCCACTTCTCTGGATTAGCTACGGAGAATGCAGGTTCCACCATCTTAGACCAGTACCATTGTTCCGGTGAAACGGTGTTGGGGCGGGCATCGTCCAGGACCGTATTGACGTAATACAACCTCGCCTGCATGTTTTGCCGGCTCACCTGCACAAAGTCTGCCATTGGTACGGCTTTCCAGCCATCGTCAAAATTGGTGGTAGAGAGTGTGATCCCTGAAGAAGGCTTACTGCTACTTGATCCTGGTAAAGCAGGTTTCTGGTTGCTTGTTGAAGTTCCAGACGCAAACAATGCCGTATTTGCCTCCACACTGGCGGAAAATTGTTGGGCCGTCTCTATATACTTTTGGTCGTTAAACACCGAAGCCACACACCAGGTGAGCCCATCCTTTGCATAGGTGGTCACCGTAACCACAAACTGGATGTTATTGTACGTGCCTCTGGACGCGCCAAACAGTACTTCTGTTCCACCGATGGACTCACGGGCCTTGGTCTCGGGCTCAGGAGCCTTAATGCCAAAAGGCTTTGTTGCATAGCTCTCCCAATCCTGTTGGAAATTCTTCTCGGCGTCTTTCTGCCCGGATATTGCAGGAAAAATGTATAGCTGGCAATACTTGGTACCCTCCACCAATTCGTAGTAGATCTTGTTCACACTGTCTTTCAACGTGTACTTCGGAGGTGCTTTGTAGTTGAAGATGTCAAATTTTCTGATCTGCCCATGCGATGGAAGGCAAAATAGGAAAATCCCTGAAAAAAGGACTGCAAAAACGATACGCATTGGCATAACCGTAGATTTTAGGATGAATTAGTTTTGTACAAGATTCAACCGGATCCACATTTTTCACATCCCCTGAACCGTGTATTTTACAAAAAGAAAGGATCGATTAAATTCAGGCGCATATACACCAAACGGTGTACTTTAGAAGATATACCAAGACTGCATATTTACATCCTGATGCGCACACACCGTAAACCATTATTAACGTGCATACCCATGAAGGTTGCCAGGCTATTCCTGGCCACAGGACTCATATGCATATGCCTGGTCACGCGTGCGCAGGACAACCAGAAAAGGGATAGTCTTTGGATGATCTTGCAAAACAGCAAAGAGGACACGAACAAGGTTCTTAACCTGCTCCAATATGGCGAGCAGTATGAAATCAGTGATCCGGATTCGGCAATGTATTACTACAGGCTTGCTAAATCCTTTTCGGAGAAACTTGGCTATAAAAAGGGTCTGTCTGCCTACACCAGTTATACCATTGTCATCCTCAACAACCAGGGAAAATTCAAGGAAGCACTGGAGCTCTGCAAAGAAAATGCATTGCGATGGGAAGGGTCTGGCAATAAACAGGAACTGGCCGCTGCCTACATCAACCTGGGAAGTGAATGGCAGTATCTCAGTGACTTGCAAACCGCCGCTGAAAACTACCTGAAAGCCCTTACCTATGCCGAGGCGATCCAGCACCTGCCATATCAGCGGGTAGCCAACAACAACCTGGCCTCAATCTTCAATAGCCTTCAACAATACGATAAAGGACGATCCTATTCCCGACGGGCACTGGACATCGCAACCGCATTAAAAAACGACTATGCCATTGCTTCATCTCTCATCAATCTGGGGAATGCAGAAAATAGTCTAGGTCGATTCGACTCCTCACTCTCAAGGTTTCAACAAGTGGAAAAACTGGGTGAGAAAATGGAGGACCAGGTTATTATCATGGATGGATGGCTGGGTACTGCGGAGACATATAAGATCCAACAGAAATGGAAGCAGGCAGAACTTTACCTGCTCAAAACCTTTGAGCTTTCCAAAAAAATAGAAACCAACGAATATCAGTTGTATGCCTGTATGGGTCTCAGCGACCTGTACATTAAAACAAAACAATTCCAGGAGGTGGGCCCATATATTGAAACGGGCATACCCCTGGCCCTGGCTTTGGGAACGAGGCTGGAGCTAAAGGACCTCTATCTGAGAAAAGCAGAATGGAAAGAAGCCGAAGGGGAAGCTGCAGAAGCACTTCAATGGCACAAGAAATTTGTGTTATTGGATGATTCGCGGACCAACGAGAAGATCAACAACAAGCTCAACATTGGAGAGATCAGGTATGAAAC
>JBKCVJ010000208.1:0-15618 GCA_046317915.1 Sphingobacteriales bacterium | reverse complement strand
GTTGTGGACCTATTATGCGGACCGAAGTAAACTCGGCGCGGCCATCCTGATCTGTGCCATCCTGGTGTCTGTTTCCGTACTCTTTGTCAAAGAACATTATATCGCGGATCTCCTTTTTGGAGGGGTGCTGGCCATCGCACTGTTCTTTGTTTTTTCAAGGAACCTAAGATCGCGGATACCTTCGGATCCCAAGCATCGATTGAGCAATCGGCTCTGGCTTCTTGTACCGTTGGTACTGTATATCATCGAAGTGGGCTATGTGCTGATCAAGTATTGGGACCAGGTTAAAACTTATTTCTCCTTATCATAAAACGAATGAACCGATTGCGATTCCGTTTAGTGGGTATGTTTCTCTTGTTGGCCTTAATTGGTTTCGCCAAGCCTCCTGTGGCTACGAAAGGGGTTCTTGATCTTCGTAGTCATTCATTTGAGAAAGACGGACCCGTGCGACTCACCGGAGAGTGGATCATGTATTGGAAGCAACTGCATGAGGGCGTTCCTGCAAATGGAAGCAAGCATTTGATTAGTCTTCCAGGTTTATGGAACGGTTACCAGTGGCAAGGTGAAGTGTTACCTGGCGATGGTTACGCCACTTTTCACCTAAAGGTGCTGCTGCCAAAAGACATGAAATTATTCAGCATCGATGTGCCGTATATGTATACGGCATTCAAGTTGTATATCGACTCAATGCTGATATGCGAGAACGGAACAGTCAGTAGTGATCCAAATCAACACGAGTCGCAGTTTCAGCCCAAGCTTTCCAGCTTTACCGCGGTAGCAAAAGAAGAGGTAGACATACTCATCCAGCTCTCCAATTTTGAAGATCGCAAAGGGGGTATTTGGGAAGTGCCGATGATCATTACTACAGAGCAGATCGTCACCAATCACTCCAAGAAACTTGCGCTGGAATTTTTTGTGATTGGCGCACTCGTGCTGTTTGGACTCTACCAGATCGGTTTGTATTTTATTCGTAAAGAGGATCGTTCATCGCTCTACTTTGGTATTTTTTGTTTGCTGATGGGACTGCATTCATTGTTTGTAGGCAGTGTGTTTATTCAGACCCTGCTGCCCTGGATAAGTTGGAGGTGGACGGTAAAGCTGGAGTACTTGACGATGTATCTCATGCCCCTGATCTTTTTTCTTTTTATCGATGCGTTGTTTCCAGGGTATGTGAAAAAATAGGTGAAGCAATTGTTTATCGGATTTACAATATTGGCTTGCCTGCTCATTCTTACAACTGTTAAGAAAACTTTTGGATTTTTATTGGATATCATGTTCCTGCCGATTCTTGTTATGGCTGTTGTGAGTGTCTACATTTTGTTGAAAGCGCTGCGGGACGGGAAGCGAGGCAGCACCAATGCATTGTTTGGTGTACTGGTATTTCTTCTTTTTATTTTTAACGATGTCTTGTTTGGGTTGGAGTATATCAAAACGGGCAACTACATTAATTTCGGATTGTTGGTTTTCGTGGGTATCCAATCGCTCAACATCGCGTATATGTTCAGCCAGGCCTTTAAGGATGTGAAGAATCTCACGCAGCATTTGAAGCTTACCAATAAATCATACAGCAGGTTTGTGCCTACAGCCTTCCTGGATTTTCTAGGGAAGACGGATATCAATACCGTTGAACTGGGTGATCAGAAAAGAGCGGAGATGTCGATGCTTTTTGTTGACATCCGATCCTTCACCACATTGTCGGAGTCAATGAGTCCGCAGGATAACTTCGATTTCATCAATTCATACCTCAGCGAGATCAGCCCCGTCATCCGGCGGAACGGAGGTTTTGTAGATAAGTATATCGGTGATGCTATTATGGCTTTGTTTCCCGGTAAGCCAGAGGATGCGGTGCATGCATCGATAGAGATCCTCATGGTGTTGAAGCAGTATAATGCAAAAAGGGGAACGCAAGGATTGCCACCTGTGCGAGTGGGGATGGGACTGAACACGGGAACGGTGATGTTGGGAACCGTGGGTGAGCAGGAGCGGATGGAAACCACGGTGATTTCTGATGCTGTAAACCTTGCGTCACGTTTAGAGGTGTTGGCCAAATTGTATGATGTACAGATTCTGACGACCGATTCCACATTCCGTCAAGTGCAGCAGCTTTCTTTGTATGCATACAGGGTTATTCACAGGGGCAGGGTGAAGGGCAAGGATGAATTGGTGACATTAATCGAAGTATTCAGTGAAGCAACAGACCCTCATTATCAAGAGAAGCTGCGCACCAAAGATGTGTATGTTCAAGCCATGCAGGCCTATCAGAAAGGGGATATGAACGAGGCGCTGCGCCTGTTCACCGAGGTGGAAAAAATCCTTCCTTCAGACCGCGCCACGAATAATTATATCAACCGATGCCAGAAATATTTATCCGATGGTTTGCCTGAAGGGTGGGATGGTGTGGAGCCGCTGGATTGGAGAGGGACGTAGGTAGGGGAAGGGTTTAGGGGGAGGGTTTAGGGGAAGGGTTTAGTTAGTGTTTCCGTTTTTATGACCTTTCCGAGATCACGGAAGTCCATCCCATTGATTTTGACCGTTACATGCTTAGCGCGGATGGCTTCAAATTTTGGGGCGATGTCATCGTAACCACCAGGAGATAGGTATTCATCCGCAACGATATAATCCCATTCGGGGTTATTGGTTTCTTTGTTTTCATACAATTCATACTGGCCGAGGATTTTTTGCTTCACTGCAATGCTGTCCATTACAAACCAGTTCTTTTCCAAAAAAGCTTTCAGATTTTCTTTCTGGTTTTCTTTGGCTTTAAGATAGGTGAAGGTCCAGATATGGTTTTGGTTGGATCCACTGGAGTGCTTAGATGATGAGCAGGATATTACAACGCATACCATCATTGACCATAGTATCATTTGTCTGGTTACTTTGAGCATGGGGTCATTTTTGAAATAAGCTTACATGGATTGTTGTATGTAGTCGATAAACCTTGTCTCTGGTTTGCCCAGTTCCTCCCAGGTTCTTTCCGACTCAAACTTTTCCGGATAGTTATTCAGCGCATCTACAATTTTGGCGCCGTAACTGAATTTGTTTGAGAACAGACCCATTAACTTCAGCATGCCAACGGGCGCTTTCAGGATTTTTACTTTTTGCTTTGAATAGTGGTCTACGTAAAATTTTGCGGCTTCATCGGCAGTGAATCCTTCTTGTCCTTGTACGGCATATTCATGATTTCCATGATTCAACTGAAAAGACTTGACTATCTGTTTTCCGTAATCGCTTCCCGCTATTAGATACATTTTGTATTTCGACTCGCCCGCTAACGCAAGATTATTTCCTTGTCGGTATGCGCCTTTGTCGAAGCTCTCCATAAAAGTAGAAGGGTAGAAGATGTAGTAGGGGATACCGCTGTTTTTGATTTTCTGAACAGCTTTTTGTTTAATGTCAAACACCCACCAGTGGAATCCATTCTTTCCCTGGTAAAAATGCACCAAAGAAGATAGATATCCAATACGGCGAATTCCGGTTTGCTTGGCGATAGTTAGAATATTGTTCAGCCCCTCACGTTCAGGTTGAAAATCAGCTTCAGTACTTTTCTGCTCAACAGAAAGGTTCAAGTATAAACCTTTCTGTCCGTCCAAGAGTGCTTTTATTTTCTCCGTGTCTTTAAGGGTTCCTTCTACAACGCGGACAGATTCACCAAAAGCGCGACGAGCTTTGTCTGTATTTCTGGCAAATACAGTGACCTCAAAACCCGCATGGATAAATGCATTTGTCACCGGCTGTCCCAGCATGCCTGTAGCGCCGATGATGGCTATGTTATTCATTCAATATTAACATTCAAATCCTTAAATGATAAATGTACCAAATAGTCATAATTTACTAATAGATAGCTTTATAAAGAAACAGAGAATTACAAAATTGATTAAAGATGCAAAGACGATCTTTTCTGAAGAATATTGGCCTGATGGGTGCAGCGTGGACCGCTGTTCCTTCTCTCGCACTTGCTGCACAGGGGCCTTCAGCTCCTCCAAGATTTAAATTCATCACGGCATCGGATGGACATTGGGGACAGCCCAAGACAGATTTCGAAGGGATGCATCGCAACCTCATTCAGGCTATACAAAAAGAAGAGCAGGTTAATTTTATCGTGTTCAATGGTGACTTGATCCACGATAATCCGGCGCTGATGCCCGAGGTGAAGAAAGTGTACGATGGGATCGGATTACCCTTTTACGTGACCCGTGGTAACCACGACAGGGTATCGAAAGACAATTGGATGGAGATTTGGAATCAACCCGAGGATCATGCGTTTATTGTGGATGGAAAGGTGGGTGTGATCCTGCTCAGTTCTTCTAATGAAGCGGGTACTTATCTCTGCGCGGATATCGCTTTTCTGAAAGCCAAGCTCGAGGCCTTTCGTGATCTCAGCCATGTATTCATTTTTGTCCACATCTCGCAGAGTACCTGGACCCGTTATGGTGTGGAGTGCGCGGAATTGCTGGATACCATCGCGGCTTACCCCAATGTGAAGGCCAGTTTCCATGGACATGACCATGACGTTGATGGTCTGATGGTTTACAAGAAGAAGCCCTTTTTATGGTCGGGTCATTTCGGCGGCAACTGGGGCAATCCTTTCCCCACTTTTCGTTTGTGTGAGTGGTCCTCAGAATCAGATACCTGGGTAACTGCCTTGAAGACGGTGCAGGATGGGACGGTGTTGAACAAGCATGTCCTGTAGGTTACTAATTAATTGAATTCAATGTCTTTTTTACGGAATTTCATTGTGGAATATTAGACCAATAAGTCTATTTTTTTCAAAGTACATGATCGTCTGGTGCCCGTAATTGTCTTTCGCAAGTGGTTTACCTTCAAGATCAACTTTGCCATCGTAAAGAATATCTCCAATATAGCTCCATGCCAGACATTCGATGTTGCCGACACTGGAATCAATGTCTGGCTTGCCGTATGTCATAAGAACCTTTTCTTTACTGTCGCCTAGTTTGATTCCTTTGTTTGTAATAAAGAAACTAGTATTAATGTTTATTGCTGTTTTGATAAACCCCGGAAGGCTTTTCTTTTTTATACTGAATGGCGCTATTTCGCCCTCACTTGTATGGAGCTCCAGTAGATTAATCAATTCATTTGGTATTTTATTGTTGAGAAAATGGTAAGTTAATAGGCGATGTTTGTCTGTGTACAATTCGAAAACCAAAGTTTGTCCTAAGGTGTTGTTCGTGAACCAAAATTTATCTATTGATTCTACTTCGCCGCTTTTTCTTAAGTAAGGTGAGTTATCAGTTGTTTTGTCATGAAGCATCTCATCTGTAACAGGATAATCGTCAACAATAATTCTTTTGATCGAGTCTGTATTCAATGATTCCGAGGATGGTTTGCTCAGCCTTGAACTATCGTTTTGGGGGCTTCTTAAACTTTCACTTGAGTTTGTATTTTCTTGGCATGAAATGGCACCTGACCAGAAGGCAAGGAGTATGATTATTTTTAAACATTGCGTCCTACCCATTAAACATTTTGTTGCGTTTAATTTGTTTCCCTTGTCTGAGTTTAATTGAATGATAGAATGTGGGAACGTCATTTGTCCATTCTTTGAGTGTAATGATGATGGCAATAATCTCCATTCTCGTGATAATACCCATCCAGAAAAATATTTCGAAGAGAAAGGTTGACTGGCACTGTAAGATGATTTGCACAAGCGTACCGAAAAGTAGCAGTGTCCAGATTTTTGCGCCGATGGTGTGTGTAGCAATTTCTTTTTTAAATTTTACATAACTGATAATATAGGTCAGCGCTTCAGTACCAAGCAGGATAATAAGCTTTGTTGCATTTGATTTAAAGAATTCGGGGCATTGTAGGTAGGTGGCGATTGCTACCAAAACAAAGAATATTTGGTCTATCCCGGAGTCTAGTCGCCTTAGCGTTTGCGTGGATACTTGATACTTTCTTGCAATGATTCCATCAAAGATGTCGGTCAGCAATCCAACTGATAAAAGCACAATTGCTACTACTTTGTAGTGTCTTACGTGCAAAATACTCAATGGAACTAAAGCGATTCCAATGGCGAGTCTTGAAAAGATAAGAGCTATTGGAACTTTACGCATAGCAATGAGCGCGTGTTATTTTTCTTAAGTTAGGCATTTATTTGTAATACTACCCGCCAATGATTTGATTCTGCAATGGCTTTGATCACCTTATTTCTTTTGACCAGTAGATCACGCATGTATTTTTCCAGGAAAAGAGACTCGGCCAGCCAACCCAACGGACCCAGAGGCGCGGCAAACCTGAATACGTCTTTCATGAAGGTGGTACCATTGTGGTGTTCGAAATAGTGGTCATGTGTAAAGGAAGCAAATGCGCCTTTCACCATCTTGTCCTGAAAGTGGCTAGGATAGCTGAGCTCGGTAATCTCTACCGTAAGGTTCTGCATGATTCCGAAATGCCTTGCACGCCAGGTGATGGTATCTCCTTTCTGACAGATTCCTGAGGTTCTGCCAGCAATGGCTCTTTCATTCGTTTCTATTGTTGAGGCGAGGTGAACCTCTACGCTTCTGGCAAGGTCGAAGCATATCTCCGGTGCTGCGTTGATTTCTGTATGAAGCTGGATTATTTTCAGGGTGTTTGCTTTTGGTTTTGTGCGTCAGTTGAAGACAGGACTTGATTAATTTCGGCCAGTACTTTGTCTGTCGCAAGTTGATTGCGGCGGCATGGTTCTGCAAGAAATATGTTCTTGTGCTTTATCTTTTCAATGGCATTGCTGGATTTCTTTCCTTTTAATGTTGTAGTAATCATGTATTCTTGAAACGGATCTACGTAGAATAAGTACCTGAGCAAATTTGGGAACTGCAATGCAACTGCAAGTGAGTGAGATTCAATGTAGGGGCCACAGTTCTCGGCTGGTTTTGCAATGATATAGATTGTATCCGCAAGTCCTGGTGGTGATTTGAATTTCTGCACAACTAAAACCGTGTGCTTAATGTATTCGGACGAATCCGGAATATATCTTCCATTTTTTAATTTTATGCCTTGTCTGTTTGAAGTCAGATTTCCTGCAGCTCTATAGCGTTCACTTTGTATGATCTGGCCCACCATCACCAGTTCCGATCGTTTAAATTCTTGTTCTGGCTTTTCTAGTGGCCAGCAACTACAGAAATTTTCCTGCTTGGGTGTTGTAAGCAGGGCAAATAGCAGGCTTATGGTTGTTGCAAAAGTAAGTATCATGCAATTAGCCAAATTTAGATATGTTCGTTTGCATTTTTTTGAGGGTGAGTGTTAATATTTAGTTTTTTTGATTTAATCTCTGAATCTACTTTTCCAATAAACCAACCAGACTATTTTGCATAGTTGTGAAAACTTTTTAGCGTGAGTTCTGGGATGTTGTTTGTATCAATATGTTCAATTCCATTTTTGTTGAACGGGTAGGGATTTGTGTAGTGCTGTAGTTATTCAAGACCATCAAATAGATTATTTCAACCTCCCCTTAATTTCCTGCAACTTCAACAATGCCTCCACTGGTGTCAGGTTATTGATGTCGATGCCCGCCAGCAGGTCTCGAATTTCTTGGAAGGTTTCGGTGTGGGCGTCAAAAATGGATAGCTGAACCTTGGGTGCGGAAAGTTGTTGCACGGCTTCGTCAAGATTGCCAGAGGCGCGGTGGGCCTCCAGTTCTTTCAATACTTCATTGGCGCGCTTGACGAGAGCAGGAGGCATGCCGGCCATCTTGGCAACATGAATGCCAAAGCTATGTGTGCTGCCACCGGGTGCGAGTTTACGCAGGAAGACAATCTTGTTGCCGGCTTCTTTATTGGTGATATGAAAATTCTTAACGTCAGGCAATTTGTTCTCCAACTCATTCAATTCATGATAGTGCGTGGCAAACAAGGTCAGGGGTTTGTTGGGGGAGGAGTGAAGGTATTCCACGATGCTCCATGCTATAGAAATACCATCGTAAGTTGAAGTTCCCCTGCCGATCTCATCCAACAGGATCAAACTGCGCGATGAAATATTATTTACTATACTCGCGGTCTCGTTCATCTCCACCATGAAGGTTGATTCCCCGCCACTGAGATTGTCGCTGGCGCCCACACGCGTAAAGATCTTATCAGTGATCGGGATCCTTGCTACTTGCGCCGGAACAAATGATCCCATATGCGCCATCAAGGTGATCAACGCCGTTTGCCTAAGCAAAGCACTCTTACCACTCATGTTGGGTCCCGTCAAAATGATCACCTGTTGGGTAACGCGGTTTAATCGGATATCATTGGCGATGTAGGGATGGTCCGGTGGCAGGTTGCGTTCAATGACCGGGTGACGGGATTCCAGCAGTTCCAACTCATCGCCTTCATGCAGCTCCGGTCTTCGGTAGTTGAACATCACTGCGTTTTGTGCGAAACAACTGAGGCAATCCAGGATCGCGAGTACATGACCATTCACCTGCATCTGCTGCAAGTAGTCTTGCAGCTCATTCACCAACGTATCGTATAACTCGGCCTCGATCCTTAATATCTTGTCTTCAGCACCCGTGATTTTTTCTTCATACTCCTTCAGCTCCGGCGTTATATAACGTTCCGCATTGGTAAGGGTTTGCTTTCGGATCCAATCTGCAGGTACTTTGTTTTTGTGTGAATGCGTCACCTCAAGATAGTACCCAAATACATTGTTGAAGCCGATCTTCAACGACGAGATGCCCGTGCGTTCGGTTTCTTTCTGTTGTAGTAAGGTCAGGTATTCTTTACCGTTAGTAGCGATGGATCTGAGATCATCCAACTCGGCATTGATGCCTGAATGGATTGCTCCGCCTTTATTCAATTGCACCGGAGGGTTCTCTGTGATCCATGAAAGAATTTTCTCTCTAATTATATCACAAAGGTGAAGTGAATCACTTAGTCTTTGCAAATAGGTATCACTACTCACTACTCCCAACTCCCTAATAGCTGAGATGTGTTGCAAGCCTTTCGCCAGCTGCCGCACTTCCCGCGGATTGATCTTCTTCAACGGAATCTTGCTCACCAGCCTTTCGATATCTCCGCACTGGCGGATGTGTTGACTGATGGTATTGCGCAGGTCTGTTTCGCGGATAAAAAATTCAACGAGGTCAAGCCGCTCCGTGATCTTTTTCGCATCAATCACGGGCAGCAGGATCCATCGTTTCAGTAACCGCCCGCCCATGGGGGAGACGGTGTTGTCAAGGGTCTTCAGAAGCGACGTACCTTCCTGGTGGCCACTGCCGAGAAGCTCAAGGTTTCGGATCGTAAACTGATCCATCCATAGGTAATCATCGCGATCAATCCGCTGGATGGAGGTGATGTGTTGCAGGTTAGGATGCTCTGTGTCCCGCAGGTAGTGCAATACTGCACCTGCGGCCACTACGGCACTGGTCAGGTTCTCCACGCCAAAGCCTTTCAGCGAATGTGTGCCGAAATGCTTGAGCAGGGTTTCCTTGCCATAGTCTTCGTCAAAGATCCAGGTTTCAAGAGGGTAGGTATAAAAACGGGCACCAAACTGTTCCTTAAAGAATTTCTGCTGGTTGCGTTGGAACACAACCTCAGCGGGCTTCAGGGTCTGCAGGAGTTTATCGATGTACTCCGTATGCCCCTCGGCCACAAAAAATTCTCCGGTCGATATGTCGAGAAATGCTATCCCATGGTTGTCAGTAGGGGAAAAATGTATCCCGCACAGAAAATTATTGGTGTTATGCTCAAGGAGCTTGTCGTTCACCGCCACACCCGGCGTCACCATCTCCGTTACCCCGCGTTTCACGATACCCTTGGCCAGCTTGGGATCTTCCAGCTGGTCGCAGATCGCTACCCGGTAACCCGCTTTCACCAACTTGTGCAGGTAGGTATCCAGGGAATGATGGGGGAAGCCCGCCAACTCAGATGCCGAAGCCGCACCATTGTTCCGTTTGGTCAACGTAATGCCCAGCACCCGCGATGCCACAATTGCATCTTCCCCAAATGTCTCATAGAAATCACCCACCCTGAACAGCAGGATCGCGTCAGGGTACCGCTGCTTGATGGCGCGGTGTTGTTGCATTAACGGGGTGTCTTGTTTCGACATCTGGATGGTTATTGGGTTATGGGGTTAATGGTTATTGAACAATAACTCAATAATCAATAACAAATAACCCGCTCCGCAGGCGCAAATGTAACCCCACCAACCTGTACATCATTGGGCATGAACCCATTGTGGATAAGAAATTTCAACGCGGGAAAAGGGGTAAAAAACGGTGGATTTATGGATAAATTACTGGCCTATAAAATGAGCAGGGTGGTTTGGCTCGTTGGATAGTGAATAGCTTGCAAACTTATTCAACTGCTAAAATCTATGAGAACAGAAGCAGCTGTGAATGAAAGTGTAATTTTTGCTGGTCTAAAACCTAATTTTGACTTTTACTTTTGAATGTCGACTTTGTTTAAAAAACTCCACTCCAGTAAACTAGAACGCAAGTCCATCGATGAATTCCATCGATCGGAAAAAATTCCCGTGATCATCATATTGGATAACGTGCGCAGCATGAACAATGTGGGTTCTGTGTTTCGCACTGCAGATGCGTTTTTGCTTGAGGGTATCGTGCTTTGTGGATATACTCCGCGGCCGCCGCATCGCGATATTCAAAAGACAGCCCTTGGAGCAACGGAGACAGTGCGTTGGGAGTATGAAGAAAATATTGTAACCGCTATTGAAAGGCTAAAGGGTTTAGGGTTTAGGATTTGCGCCGTTGAGCAAACGGAAGGGAGTACATCACTGATGGATTGGGCTATTCAACCAGAAGAGAAATGGGCGCTGATCCTCGGTAATGAAGTGGAAGGCGTCCAAGATGCCGCACTCGCGCTCTGTGATGCCGTCATTGAGATCCCGCAAAGTGGAATGAAACACTCGCTCAACATCTCTGTTGCTGCCGGTATTGTGTTCTGGGAAGTGTATAAAAGGTATTGTTAGAAGTGTACGTTTTTATGTACATAATTTTGTACATTTATTGAAGAGGACTTCACCATGCAGGCAATCACCATCTCGCAATTACGGGCCAATATCAAGAAGTATTTTGATGACGTGAGTTTATCGGATGACGTGATCATCATTCCCCGCACCAACGAAGAAGATGCGGTTGTGCTTATGTCAATCAAAGAATACAATTCCCTTCAGGAGACGGCCCATCTTTTGTCCACTGCAAAGAACCGTCAAAGATTGCAGGAGTCGATCCAGCAAGTTGAACAGCGGAAAACCAAATCCTATTCCATGAAGGATCTGGAAAAAACCAAGTCAAACAAGTGAATCTGGTATTTACCACGAATGCCTGGGAGGACTTTGAGTATTGGCTGGATCACGACAAAGAAATGGCCGAAAAGATCCGTGCATTGTTGAAAGATATCGTCAGGAATCCGTTTCAAGGCCTGGGAAAACCCGAGCCGTTGAAGTATGATCTGAAAGGATATTGGTCGAGGCGTATCTCCGGTGAGCACCGACTGGTTTACAAGATCGAAGGGGAGAAGAAGGCGCAGTACTGTATCATTATTCAGTGCAGGTTTCATTATGATTAAATGCATCCCTGCCGAAGTCTTACCTTTGTGCCGTCATGATCAAGAACTATTTATCGCTTGTCAAGTTTTCTCATACCATCTTTGCGCTGCCCTTTGCGTTGATCGGATTTTTCATCGGACTTTTTTATAAACAATACGGCGAGATCCCTTTTGCAGGCAGGCCCACAGGCATTTTTGAGGAAAAAAATTTCCCTTCTATAACCTCCCCCTCAACCCTCACCCTATTTCTTCTCGTGTTGGGCTGTATGGTAACGGCGCGCAGTGCTGCCATGGCCTTCAACCGGTATCTGGATCGCAAGTACGATGCCTTGAATCCGCGCACGGCCATCCGTGAAATTCCGAAGGGCATCATCACACCAGGCAACGCACTTGCTTTCACGATCGTGAACTGCATTTTGTTCATCGTCTTTACCTGGTTCATCAATCCCATATGTTTCTACCTTTCTCCTGTTGCTCTGGCCGTAGTGTTGGGCTATAGTTATACCAAGCGGTTCACTCCGTTGTGTCATCTCGTTTTGGGAGTGGGCCTCTCCCTTGCACCCATTGGTGCTTTTCTTGCCGTCACGGGCTACTTCTCCCTACTCCCCATCCTCTTATCCCTTGCAGTTTTAACCTGGGTAAGTGGGTTTGATATTATCTACGCGCTACAGGATGTAGAGTTTGATCAGTCGCAGCAACTGTATTCCATCCCCGCATGGTTAGGTAAGCCTAAAGCACTGTTGGTCTCTTCCACCCTCCACCTTCTATCTTCCACCTTTGTAATAGCGGCCGGTCTCTATGGCGGTTTCGGCATTTGGTACTGGATCGGTGTGGCGGTATTCATCGGTATGTTGATCTACCAGCATTCCATCGTAAAACCCAACGACCTCTCCCGGGTGAACCTGGCCTTTATGACAGCCAACGGAATAGCGTCTGTGGTGTTTATGGTTTTTGTATTAGCAGACCTCTTTTTTAATAGCCATTAGCTACTAGCTAATAGCTATTTTTACACCATGAGGATAATGGCCATCGACTTCGGTAAAAAGCGTACAGGCATTGCCGTGACGGATCCGTTGCAGATCATCGCAACGGGCCTCACCACCGTGGATACGCATATGGCACTGGTTTTTCTTCGGGATTATCTTACCAAAGAACAGGTAGAAACCATCATTGTGGGTGAGCCATTGAATCATGATGACTCAGATACGCATGCCACCGCCGGCGCGCGGGATTTTTCCAAAAAGCTGAAACGTCATTTTCCCGCTGTGAAAGTTGAACTCGTGGATGAACGCTTTACTTCCAAAATGGCCAGCGATGCTATTCGGGAAATGGGACTGAAGAAGAAAGACAGGAGGGAGAAGGGAGTAGTTGATGTAGTGGCGGCAACGATTATGTTGCAGGAGTATTTGGAATCCAGGAATCTTGGAATCCAATAAATCGGAAATCCAGGCGTTTCGGAATTCCGGATTCCAATTCCCGGATTCCAGGTTTCCCAGATTCCTGGATTCCAGGTTTCCATCTTACCTTTGCGCTATGATTCTCCCCATCGTAGCATACGGTCATCCTGTACTCCGTCAGGTTGCGGCTGACATCGATCAAAACTACCCGCAGCTGGATAAACTTATCGCAGACATGTGGGAGACCATGTACAATTCCAACGGCGTGGGCCTCGCGGCACCGCAGATCAATAAGTCGGTGCGACTGTTTGTGATCGACAGCACCCAGATCTTTGACGGTATGGACGAGGAGGAGAAAGAAGAGTATACCGATGCGCCTGGGGTGAAGCAGGTCTTCATCAATGCCCACATCGTGAGCCTCAACGGCCAGGAGTGGAGTTATAACGAGGGCTGCCTGAGCATCCCCAAGATCCGGGAAGACATTGTGCGCAATGAGGAAGTGACCCTGCGCTACCAGGATGAGCAATTCCAGGAACATATTAAAACCTTTCACGGCATCACCGCCCGCGTGATCCTGCATGAATATGATCACATCGATGGAAAACTGTTCATCGATAAAATTTCCCTGCTCAAGCGTAAGCTGATCAAGGGAAAGCTGGACGATATCTCCAAGGGAAAAGTGCGCACAGATTACCGCATGCTCTTCGCCAAATGATCCGCACCGGCATCACCATCGGCCTTCTTCTCCTGGCCTTCACCATGCAGGGCCAACAAAAAGATACGATTGACGGCAGGGTAGTCACGCTTTCAGAAGTCATCATCCGCTCCGGTACTGACGTGCGTGGCTTCATCCAACGCGTTAAAGAAGATACGAGTTTTTACAAGGCCTTCAGGAACCTGCGTGTGCTCCAGTTTTCCGCCATCAATGATATCCGCATGATGAACAAAAAAGGCGGCACCGAAGCCTCGCTGTTCAGCAGAACACGGCAGGTACGTAGTAACAATTGCAGGCATACCATCAAAGATGAAGAACAGGTAACGGGTGATTTCTATGATAAAAAAGGCGGTTACAATTACTATACTGCATCGCTCTATGCCTCGCTGTTTTTTGCCTTTGACACGGTCTGCAATGAGAACAATATCGTCAGCGGTACAGAACGAAGCCTGGCCGGTAAATCTGGTATGGAGAAACACAAGGAGCAACTCAAGATGCTGTTCTTCAATCCCGGCATGCGCATCCCCGGTATTCCGCTGATGGGCAATAAGGCTGCTGTGTTTGACGATGAACTCGCGCCATACTATCATTTCTCTATCGATGTGCAGGACCGGAAAGGCCATCCCTGCTATGTGTTCTCCGTGAAAGCAAAAACGAAAGAAGAGGGCGGCGATCCGGATAAAGTGGTGATCGATGAGATGGTGACCTGGTTTGACTATAGCAATTTCCAGGTACTCGCCCGTAACTATACCCTTAGCTATGGTGCAGGGGTGTATGCTTTTGATGTATCGATGGAAGTGGAGATATCTCCATTCAGGAACTACATGGTACCCACGCTGATCCGCTACAACGGCAACTGGAAGGTGGTGATGAAAGGGAAGGAGCGGGGCGTATTCACCGCTACACTATCCGACTTCTCCGAATAACCCATGCCCAATCCCTCCCAATGCCCTATGCCCCATGCCCAATTTCTTGATTATGCCTCTATGCCTTTATGCCCAACATAATTCCGCCACTTCGCAATCAATTGCGCCATATCCGGCGGCAGGTCACTGGTGAATAACATTCTTTGCCGGCTGCGCGGATGGGTGAAGCCGAGGGTCTGCGCGTGTAGTGCATGCCTCGGGCAGACATTGAAACAATTCTCCACAAACTGCTTATACTTCGCAAAAATGGTTCCCTTCACGATCCTGTCGCCCCCGTAAGTATCATCATTGAACAGGGAATGTCCGATGTGTTGCATATGTACGCGGATCTGGTGGGTGCGGCCGGTCTCCAGCTGGCATTCCACCAGGGTTACATAGTTCATCCGCTCGATCACACGGTAATGCGTAACCGCTTCCTTGCCGTATTCGCCATCGGGATATACGTCCATGATCTTGCGAAAGCGCTGGTGCCTGCCCACATGGCCGGTAATGGTGCCTTCCTCTTCTTCAAAGTTCCCCCAGACCAAGGCGATGTATTTACGATCCACAGTGTGGTCAAAAAACTGGTCGGCCAGATCCTTTGCCGCTTTGTCTGATTTCGCGAGGAGCAGGAGTCCACTGGTATTTTTATCGATGCGATGCACCATGCCAAAACGCGGCAGGCTGTTTTCATCGAGCTCCGGCTGCTGGAGCTTGAGATAATGCGCGATGCCGTTCACCAGGGTGCCATTCGGGTTGCCGCAGCCGGGGTGTACCACCAGGCCGGCGGGTTTGTTGATCACCAGCACATCATCGTCCTCATACACAATGTTCAGGGGCATCTCTTCCGGGACGATGTCATAACTCTCGGGATCGGTATCGGAATAGGCAATGATCTGGTCCCCGGGCTTGACTTTGTAATTGGATTTCACCAGCTTTTCATTCACCAGCACATGCCCCACATCGATGGCCTTCTGGATCTTGTTGCGCGTGGCATTCTCGATCCGGTTCTGCAGGAATTTATCGATCCGCAAGGGTTCCTGGCCCTTGTCTACCTTGATCGACAGTCGCTCATACATTTCTTCCTGGCCGTCTTCCAGCTCTAGGTTTTCATCCAT
>JBKCVJ010000207.1:0-5598 GCA_046317915.1 Sphingobacteriales bacterium | reverse complement strand
CCGCTGAGGTCTTTTCCATTAAAAAGGGTTTGCCATCCATCTTTTTGGGCAAACAGGCAACTGGGGACGAAAAGCAGCACTCCGAAAAAAAATGATTTCATGGTTGGGCTGTTGGACGCTTAAGTTACTTAATTTCATTGCAGTATGAATATCCGCTGGGAAGAAACGGGCAATACGGGCGTATGCTACGCTGCTGAGGGAGACCAACGTCTTGCGGCCATCCATTATACCTGGAGTGGCCAGCAACTGATGGTGGTGGATCGGTTTGATTGTGCATACCCCGATGCGGTTGGGCTGCTCCAGAACATGGTGGACCACCTGGTAGAAAACGCGCGGATGCTGGGCTCGCGCATCATCACTCTCATCGATCCCGTCATGGAGATCCTCTCCCAGCCCACCTACCGGGACGTGCTTTACCTGAAGGAAAAAGCCCGCGGCGGGGTATCGTTTCCGGGGCATCCTTATCCAACGAGAGAGTTGTTCAGGTAGGCATAGAGGCATTAAGGCATAAAGGCACTGAATTCACTTTGGAAAACTGTAAGGAATCCCATAGATTTGCAGCCCCGTTCGGGAAGTAGCGCAGGCCGGTAGCGCACCTGGTTTGGGACCAGGGGGTCGCAGGTTCGAATCCTGTCTTCCCGACTGAAAACCTCAGGCTTTGCCTGAGGTTTTGTCATTTGGTAAAGGGCACTGGGCATTTGCCCGATAAAATGCCTAATGCCCTTTGCCAGTTGATCAAGAATATTTTCTGACCACAAATGTATTCTTTACCCTCACTGACCTGCGCACATAGGTTGTCCAAACTGCTCCATAGATCAGTGATCGCACAAATGCAATTGTATTCTCCATTGGCACCTCCACTAATATATTACGAGAGTGTGCGATGATATACAGTATGATAAGAAGTAATTGACCGGATAAAAATCCAATAAAATAACCTATGAACATTTCTGGAAAAATATCCCTCCGTTTGATGAACCAATAGAGAAGAAAACTTAGAAAAGATATCGTAAACGCTGCATTGATTAACTCTACAACAAAAATAAATTGTAGGAATTTACCTCCGGAATTCTCTATTTCAATCCATGTAGAATGATCAAAGTAGTTCGATTGCGAAAAGCTGTATAACTGAAATAGTAAGCTTAACAGTAATGTAACGCCGAGAAATGCAACCCACCCTCCAATCGATTCGTTGGCGAATGAAACATTGTTTTTCGGGGCTCTGTCATCCAGTTTCCGGAAAGCGGCTACCACACCACCCAACAACAATACGGCTATGAGTACCATTAACCAATTGATCCCAGAATCTCCTTTCCGGGCTTTTTCTGTGGGACTTTGAGTCCCATCGCCCTTGGAGAATTCGAACGACATATACTCTGCGATCTTAGCATATGCCTCTTTGTATGCAGCCAGCTCATTTTGCGGTATATGATCCTTGAATGTTTTATAAAAATATTTCAACTCAACCTGGTTCCCATTAACAGAAGACGTGAAATCAAACTGGTAAGAATCTGTCTTCTGATGAATGTCCTCAAATGGCAAACTGTATTGCTCATCCAGTTCCAGAATCAGCGAATATCTTAGCGTCAATGGAAATTCAATGGCCATTGGTCCTTCTGTATAAGCGCCTTTGGGATCGGGAATATTGGCGTCCACAGATTTTGCATAAACCTCTATGACCTTCCCACCATTTTTCTTGTTTTCCCAGAACGAAGGCATCACATATTCCTCCAGTGTATGATAATGATTTCTGACACTATCATCCTTTGCCTCCATAAATTTGACATACCTGATACCATCAAGATACTTTTCATAGAATTTCAGGTACGATAGTGACATTTCTTTCATACTCACTTCAGCCATTTCGGCCCGGATCTTGTCTGCAGCCCCTCCCTGATAAAGCGTAGTGACGATTAAACTGCTGCTATCTTTCAACGGCAAAACATACCTTTCAGTTATCTCGGTGGAATTAGGATACCCAGGTTCAATAGACTGTAATTTATCTTGCCCATCCTTCAGCAACAGGGCAAATCCATAGTCTGGAATATACGTTGTAGAAAACTCACCGCGTTGGAAGTTCACTGTGGCGTCCATAAAAAGAAATCCTGACGATCTTTCTACGGCTACAATTGCATGATCAAAGTCTTCAATTGATGGTGTCGCAAATTGCAACTGTGATCTTTTGGTTGTACTGACCAATGCTACATAAGCCGGGATACCTTCTTGTCTCAGTATTGTAGTTAATAACAGTGCCTTATCCTTGCAGTCGCCATAAGCTTGCTTAAATACTTCCGATGGTAAATGTGGCTTGTGCGAATACATTCCTATTTCCATACCGAGGTAACGAATCTCGTCCTGAACAAAACGAGTTGCCAGGTTGGCAAACATTTCATTATCACCCTTTGAAATCGTTCGCCATTTGGAAATTTTCGATTTCAAATCGTCTGGAATTTCATACTTGTAGCGACTAAAGAGATTATATCCCCAGTCAGCCACTTCCTTCCAGTTTCGAAACTCACTAATCTCAACACTAGGATAATTGTCGAACCATTCAGGAACCTTGTTTTGAGACTCATACAATTTCAGGGGAGGGTTATTCCAATGATATATATCTAAATCGCCCCGCTTAGTCTTGACTGGTTGACTTGCTCCATTTAGCGTTTTGAAAGTGAGGGAGCGATCATCAGGAACAAGGTAAGTTTGAAAATAATTACTGATTTCTTCGTCCGCACTGAAGTATATCTTGTCTGTGAACCGGTTCTCAAATACCGGGTTAAATCCAACAATCGAATAAGCATACTCGATCCGATCATCTTTACGGGTTCCTTTCAAAATGATAAATGCCCGTTTCATGCCGTAGTAGAGAAAACTCTCAGCTTCAGTTTCTTCCTGCACCACTTTTATCTGATCCAAGTTTAACTGGCTAGTTTTCCGTCCATTTCTAATAAGTACTATTTTATGAAATATGACTTTTTGATACGCAGGGTCATAGGTCACAGAAACTTCCGATGCATTTTGGACCCCGGATTCATTAACAATGTGCCGTATAACATGCCTGTACACAGCCTGACTACGAAGATTTACCTGTCCATCCACATATTCCAGGTAGTAACCATCACTTACAGAACCCTCTGCGTAGGGTTTTACAGGCTTCAAGACAGGTTTGTATAACCATTCCGGCTCAGGACCAATGCTGACGTCTTCCGCATGTATGGTTGAAACTGAGAATAAGAAGATGACAGAAAGTAAAGTAGTAGGGGAACAGCGAGCAAGCAGCCTTGAGAGGACAGATGTTAGCAATTTAATGTTAGCCATTCAGGTCTGAAGGATGAATTGATTGATCAACTTGGTGTCGGGATGCAAAATAGCCGATTATTCAACTCCAAATAACAACCCATATGGCTATTTCTTGAACAACCGCCATTCATAGGGCCTCTGCCCCGGTGATGGATAAACAATAACGCTATAAAAGGTCTAAAGAACTCGTAACTAGTTGAAAATATGGGCTTTACAGAGAGTAACCCTCGTACCTATGTCCTATTTTAACCAGATTCCAGCAATTTTTCGTACCTTTATCCAGTAAACAATAGTTCTACAACATTTCGTCGGGATCAGATATCATTTTTACGCTATAGTCCTCCGTAATTATTTTCCTCCTCTTTACACTTGTCGCAGCTCTCTTGTTACACCATTTTTAAACTATCTAACAAGTTTGTTATGAACATGTACGTATCAAATCTGAGCTTCCAGGTTCAGGAGAATGAATTATCGGACCTTTTCAGCAGCTATGGCGAAGTGGTCTCTGCAAAGATCATCACTGACCGTGAGACAGGCCGCAGCCGTGGATTCGGTTTTGTGGAAATGAGCTCTGATGAGGCGGGCAACAAGGCAATGGCCGAATTGAACAACAAAGACTTCGGCGGTCGCCCCCTGAACGTATCCCTTGCAAAAGAAAAGACAGAACGCCCTTCCCGCAACAAGTGGTAAATAATCAATGGGGCTCTGCACGGAGCCCCTTTTTCTTCACAAAATTTGAGCCATGGCAAAATCAAGAGAAACATTCAATAAAAGAAACAGGGAACTGAAAAAGCAGAAGCAGAAAGAAGATAAGCAACAGAAAAAAGAAGACCGTAAATCCCAATCAGGTGGCAAAAACCTGGAAGACATGATTGCTTACGTTGATGAGGACGGCAACCTCAGCAGCACGCCACCAGAACATCGGCCAACTCCCAAAATTAATTGATCAGTTCCTTCCCCAACAACTAAATATACTGTCATGAATATCGAAGTCATCGAAAAATTTGTAGAGAAAAAAGTCAGCCAGCCTGTAAACATACACTTCAGGGGCCGCGCTACCGTTACTGGCATCTTCATCATGGGCCGCGATTTTGAAGAAATGAAGAAAAAGAATTTCTGGCGCATCGTTCCCAGTTCACGCCTGGAAGAATGGAACAAGTCCAAAGACAATGGACTCAGCAGGTTATTCAATGGCAGCGAGTTTTCTAAACTTACTGAAGCCAGCTAGGCTTGCGGAGAGGCATTAGGCATTAGGCATAGGGCACTTATAGTGCCAAGTGCCCTATGCCTAATGCCTCGCATAGTGCATCATTTTCTTACCTTAGGAAAATGATGCGCTCATACAAACTTCTACTTCTTAGCCTGCTGCCCTGTGCGGTTCAGGCACAAAACGCAAACACACTCGTTTACGGCAAACCCGCCACGCAATGGGTGGAAGCACTTCCCCTCGGAAACGGAAAGATCGGCGCGATGGTCTTTGGCGGCGTTAAAGAAGAACTGGTCCAACTCAATGAAAGCAGTCTGTACAGCGGTGGACCCATGCCCGCATCTATCAACCCCGGCGTGTACCAATACCTTCCCGAGATCCGCAAGGCCCTGATGGTGGACGGCGATTACGCCAAAGCTGAAGCACTCACCAAAAAACTACAGGGCCCCTATACTGAATCGTATATGCCGCTGGGTGATCTCACCATTCAGCAAAATTACGATGGAGAAACGGTGACCAATTACCAACGATCACTTGACCTGAACAATGCGGTGACATCAACAAGCTTTACCATCAATGGTGTGGAATACAAACGTGAAGCATTTACATCGGCACCTGCAAATACATTGGTGATCCGGCTCAGTGCCAGCAAGCCGGGCAAACTAAATTTTACCCTTGCACTCAGCAGTCTACTCCATGCGCAATCCTCGGCAGACGGCAGCGTTCTCACCTTACAAGGCAAGGCGCCCGCCCATGTGGATCCCAGCTACTACAACCCACCCAATAAAGAACACGTGATCTATGCGGATACAACCGGCTGCAAGGGCATGCGCTTCCAGGTGAAACTGAAAGCCATAAACCAGGGCGGAACCGTAAGTACTGACGGTAACAAACTCAGCGTGAAAGGCGCAAGGGAAGTATTCATCTACCTCGTGGCCACTACCAGTTTTAATGGGTTCGATAAATGCCCAGACAGCCAGGGAAAAGACGAAAAAGCGTTAGCCAGACAACAGCTTAACAACGCAACAACGCAGTCTTACAAACAATTACTCAATAACCACATAACCGATTACCAAAAATATTTCAGTAGGGTT
>JBKCVJ010000206.1:0-5020 GCA_046317915.1 Sphingobacteriales bacterium | reverse complement strand
TTCTGGTTTGTGCTGGTCATGATCCTGATCTTCCCGTTGGTGATCATGGGTTCCTTTTTTGGACCGATACGAGGCGGCAATTTTATCTTCCGTCTCCTGCATCTTTGGGGTGATATATGGTTTTTCCTTGCGGGTATCCGCACCCGTTTCCAGGTAGCACAGCCACAGACCCAGCCCCCGGATCCGCAAAAACAATACGTGTTTGTGGCCAATCACGTGTCTAATCTTGATGCGGCCTTTCTGGTTAAAGTAATCCGTCAGCCATTTCGGCCATTGGGAAAAATAGAGCTGGTGAAGGTTCCCGTGTTTGGCTACATCTATAAAGTGGCCGTGGTAACGGTAGACCGTGGCGATGCAAGTCATCGTTCCAAAAGCATCACAAACCTCAAGAGTATTATACACAAAGGGGTATCGATACTCATTTTTCCGGAAGGCACTTTCAACGAAACGGGCCTGCCGATGAAGGAGATGTATGATGGCGCATTCCGCATCGCCATTGAAACGCAAACGCCGATCAAACCGGTCATTTTCCCGGATACCTATGCGCGGATGCAGGGTGATAAAGTATTCACACTGAACCCAGGGTTGTGCAGGGCATTCTGGCTGGATGAAGTACCGGTAGAAGGTTGCACGCTTGAGGACTTACCACGCTTGAAAGAACAAGTTAAAGCGGTGATGTCCACCGCGCTGGAAGCGGCAAATGCATCCTGGATCCGGGTAAACCCTCAGGACTAATTGGCGCCATTGGCGTAATTTCACCGCAATGTTGTACGCGCAAGTGATCCTCCCGCTGGCTATTCCCAAAACCTATACCTATGCCATTCCTGATGTATGGGCCGATAAGATCTTGCCCGGCATGCGAGTGGAAGTGGTTTTCGGTAAACAGAAAAAATATGCCGGTATCGTAAAGGAACTCAGCACCCTGAAACCCGCAGCCTTTGAGCCGAAAGAGATCATCAATGTACTGGATAGTGAACCGATGGTTAATGCAAAGCAGCTGGACCTTTGGCGATGGATCGCTGATTATTATATGTGTTCCGAAGGGGAAGTCATGGCAGCGGCATTGCCTTCTAATTTTAAACTCAGCAGCGAAACAACCCTTATTTTCAATGATGAGTTTGGCGATGATTTTTCTATGCTGGATGACGAAGAATACCTGGTTGCCGAAGCGCTGTTCATGAAGAAGGAACTCCGGCTGCAGGAAGTACAGCAGATCCTCGATTCTTCCCATGTGTATCCGGTGGTGAAAAGACTCATCGAAGCAAAACTCTGCTGGGCCTGGGAATCGCTGAAAGAAAAATATACCGAGAAGCGGGAGAACTTCGTACTGCTGCATTCGGATTATATACAGGAATCAAAACTGGAAGAACTCCTGAACCGGAAAACCCAGGCGCCAAAACAAATGGAACTGCTGATGAGTTTTTTGTATCTGCAGAAAACCGAGGGCGATGTAAAACAGGCGGAACTCCTCAAGAAATCCAGTGCTTCCGCGGCACAACTGAAAGGGCTTGTTGAAAAGGGTATCCTGGTGGTGAAGAAAATGACGGTAGACAGGATACGCACACTGCCTAAAGATGTGCAGATTGATTTTAGTCTCTCGCCCGCGCAGGCTAAAGCATTGGAAGAAGTGAAGGCCGTGTTGGAGCAAAAAATGGTTTGTCTCCTGCATGGTGTCACCTCCAGCGGAAAGACGCAGGTATATGTGAGCCTCATCGAATCCCTGATCAAAACCGGTGGCCAGGTCTTGTATCTTCTTCCGGAAATTGCATTGACTTCCCAGGTGATCCGCAGGTTGGAAAAACATTTCGGCGGACACATCGCTATATATCATTCCAAGTTTAATCCCAATGAGCGGGTTGAGATCTGGAATAAGGTCAAAGAAGGAAAAGTCAGTATTATACTCGGTGCAAGGTCATCCCTGTTTCTTCCCTTCCAGGATCTCAAACTTGTTATTTGTGATGAAGAACACGATCCTTCTTATAAGCAACAGGATCCTGCACCCCGCTATCATGCGCGCGATGCCGCCATCTACTATGCATCCAAAATGGGCGCGAAAGTAGTACTGGGAAGTGCCACCCCTTCCCTGGAATCTTATCAAAATGCAGTGAATGGGAAATATGGATTGGTGGAACTGACGGAGCGCTTTGGAAACATCCTGCTCCCGGAGATTCAATTGATCGATACCCGTAACCTGCAATCGAAAGAAAAAGGCAAACTGATGATCTCCCCCGCCTTGCAGGAAGCCATCACGCAAACCGTTGCGCAGAAAAAACAAGTGATCCTGTTTCAAAACAGGAGGGGCTATTCTCCTTACATGATTTGCGGGAGTTGTGGTTTCATTCCGCAATGTGAGCATTGCGATGTTACCCTCACTTACCATAAACTGAACCATAAATTACAATGCCACTATTGCGGCACAAACTATCCAACAGTGGTCACCTGCCCGGCTTGTGGCGCGGTGAAGTGGATGGAAAAAAACTTCGGCACTGAAAAAATTGAGGAACAGATCAGCGAGATCTTTCCTGACCTGAAAGTGGCGAGGATGGATGTTGACACGGTGAAAGGAAAAACGGCACACGATACACTCATTCAGCATTTTGAACAACAAAGAATTGATGTGCTCGTAGGTACGCAGATGGTGGTGAAAGGATTGGACTTTGATCATGTGCAGCTGGTGGGTATTTTGGATGCCGATGGACTGTTGAGTTTTGCCGACTTCCGTGTGAATGAAAGAGCTTTTCAACTCATGGAGCAGGTGAGTGGGCGGGCAGGTCGTAAAGACAGCCAGGGAAAGGTGATGATCCAGACCACCAATCCCAAACATCCGGTGTTGCAATGGGTTAAGGAACACGACTATCTGAAACTATTCCAGAGTGAGGTTCAACAACGGCGGGATTTCGATTACCCACCCTTTACCAAACTCATCCGCATCACCTTCAGGCATAAAGTCAAGCAGGTGGCGGAGGCAGCCGCTCATTACATGGCGAATATTTTATCCCAACACTACCGTGACAGCGTGACCGGTCCGGCAGAACCCGTGATCGGACGCATTAGGAATTTATATATCATGGAGATCCTGTTGCGGCTGCCCCGTAAGAATACCGTTGTGGAACAAGCCAAGACGCTCATCCATCAGCACTCAGCGATCATGGAAGGGGATAAGGTTTTTAGGAGTGTGTTGCAGACTTTTGATGTTGATCCCATTTGAATAATTGAACAATTGAACATTTGTACCATTGTACAATTGCACAATGGTACAAATGTTCAATTGCTTAAATTAATTCTCCTTTATAAGCGCTTTCATATCCTCATAACTACAAACATGTATCCCCTTCTTCCCATGCGTATAAGCCTTGAACATCGCTGCGGCGATTTCTGAGGCCTGGATGGGTTTGTACTTAGACCAGCTGCCACCAAGAGCCCAGGAGAACAGCGGCATCACTACCTGCCCGGCTTTTTCCATAATGCGTCTTTCTTTGCGATCGCCCAGGATCAAAGAAGGGCGCATGATGTAGAGCTGCGGAATCTGCTCTTCACTAACAGCCTCTTCGGTCACTCCTTTCAATTTGAGATAGAAATTATTGTTGTTATTGGCATCTGCTCCTACAGCCGATACCAGGTAGTAACCATATACACCAAGCTTTGCCGCAGCCTTGGCCGCATACACGGGAATATCATAATCCACTTTTCGATAGGCATCTTTGTCGCCATCAACCTTCGCATTGGTGGTACCTACGGTCACAAAAACCGCTTCAGCACCGGCGATATGAGGTTCATAGGCCCTGGGCTCCTGGAAATCAATGATCTGTTGCTCCAGTTTCGGACTGTTGTGGGTAAAGTTCTTTCGCACCAGTGCAATGACTTTATCCGTCCCGGGGTCTTTAAGCAGTAATTCTAAAAGATGCGATCCTACTAATCCGGAAGCGCCGATGATGGTTACAGTACGACTCATTTTCTTTATTATTGTTGTATGCAATTTGCAGTTCATGTAGACTTGAAGCCCTACAATACATTTGGCTTGGCAGCTACTGCCCAATATTTCGCCAAGTTATCAAGTGTGGAGCAACTTTCCAACCTGAATAACGATTCACCAGTTCTGGTGCTGGGTGGCGGAAGTAATCTTTTGTTTCGGGACAATATCAATGGGTATGTGGTGAAGAATGAGATCATGGGGATTGATCTGATCAGGGAAGATGCTGATCATGTTTATGTGAGGGCCGGGGCAGGGGAGAACTGGCACGAATTTGTAGAGCACTGTATTGCAAATGGCTGGTGCGGCGTAGAGAACCTGGCCCTCATACCTGGCTGCATTGGTGCCTCTCCGATGCAAAATATTGGCGCCTACGGTGTGGAAATTAAAGATGTATTTCATTCTCTGGAAGCCTGGCATTTAGAGGATAAGGAATTGCATCAGTTCAGCCTGGAGGATTGTGCGTTTGGTTACCGGGAGTCTGTTTTTAAAAGGAAGTACAAAGGGCAATATATTATTACGCACGTGACTTATCGGCTCCGGAAGGTTCCGGATTTTCACATCAGTTATGGCGCCATTCAACAGGAGCTGGAACGTATGGGTGTACAGGAGCTGTCTATACGATCAGTAGCTGACGCGGTGATCCGTATTCGAAGGTCAAAGCTTCCCGATCCGGCAGTGATTGGCAATGCAGGAAGTTTTTTCAAGAACCCTGAAGTGCCAGTAGAAACCTTTAATGCGTTGAAACAGCGGTTCCCTGATATCGTAGGCTATCCCACTTCTTCCGGCATAGTGAAGCTTGCAGCTGGCTGGCTGATAGAACGTGCAGGTTGGAAGGGCTACCGCAAAGGCGATGCCGGGGTACATGAAAAGCAGGCCCTGGTCTTGGTCAACTATGGACAGGCCACAGGCGATGAAATTTTTCAACTTAGTGAAGAAATCCTTCACAGCATCGATGCCCATTTTGGTGTGCACCTCGAACGTGAAGTGAATATCATCCCTTGACGGGCCTTATTTCTTTTCCAGCAGGATCACCGCTTTATTAAAATC
>JBKCVJ010000205.1:0-2582 GCA_046317915.1 Sphingobacteriales bacterium | reverse complement strand
ACAACACAGATCTGTGTATGCCGCGGACCGTGTTGCCGCGCATATTAAAGAGAAATATGGGGTGCGGGTGGAAGTGGTGCATTTTGAGCAGGAGAAAAAGAAATGGACGAATCACTAAAAACTAACAATTGGCAATTGGCAATTGGCAATTAGCAATTAGCACTAGTAGTTGGAAGTTAGTGACGTCCACCAAAATCCACTTTCCAAAAACCAGTGCCAATTGCTAATTGTAAATTGCCAATTGTAAATTACTAAACAGATGACTGTACCTCACGGAACAAAGGCCATGATCTTCGCGGCTGGTCTAGGTACCCGGCTGAAACCCTTTACGGATAAGCATCCGAAAGCACTGGCGCCGGTGAATGGCAAGCCTTTGTTGCAGCGCAACATTGAATACCTGAAGCAATTCGGGATCAAAGATATCATTGTCAACGTACATCATTTTGCGGACCAGATCATTGATTTCATCGAACAAAACAAACAGTTCGGTATTAACATCGGTATCTCGCATGAAGTGGAAGAACCATTGGAAACAGGTGGTGGGTTGAAGAAGGCGGGCTGGTTTTTTGGAGACAGCAAACAGCCGTTTGTGGTGTGTAACGCAGACATCCTCACGGATCTGGATCTGCCAAAGATGTACGCCTATCACCAAAAGAAAAAAGGCCTGGCCACCCTTGCGGTAACACAGCGCAAAACTTCCAGGAATTTTTTATTTAACGATGACAACCTGTTGGTGGGTTGGGAAAACAACAAGACCGGGGAGCAGCGGATATCCCGGGCTTCCATCGTCACCTATCCCGGTGCCTTTACCACGGTACATGTCATTGAACCCCGGCTGATACCGCTGATCCCACAAACTGGTAAATTTTCCATTATCGATACTTATCTTGAACTGGCGAAAACAAACGATATTTACGTATACGATCATACCGGCGATGTAGTAGTGGACGTGGGCAAGCCGGAACAGATCCAAAAAGCGGAATTGTATTTTCATTAAAACAGACGGCTATGTTGAAAAAGATTTTGTACGGACTGGGCATCCTCTTTGTGTTGCTTCAATTTGTTCGACCAGACAAAAACATCAGCGAAGGCAAATCAGCTAATCACATCGGCAACAAGTATGCAGTACCTGCCAACGTGGAAGCGATTTTGCAAAAAGCATGTTATGACTGTCACTCCAACAATACGCGTTACCCTTGGTACATAAACATCCAACCCGTAGGACTCTGGATGGGCCAGCATGTGAAAGAAGCCAAGGGTGAATTGAATTTCGACGAGTTCCTCACCTACTCACCTAAGAAGGCAAAGCATAAACTCGAAGAATGCGTTGACGCCGTGAAAGAAGGCTGGATGCCGCTGGATTCCTATACATGGATGCACAAAGAAGCTATTCTGACCGCTGAAGAAAAGACGGCGCTGACGGAGTGGTTTGGGGCTACGATGAACAAGATCAATTAGTTCGCAGGTCGCATAGTTCGCAGGTCGCATATGATCTCGCGACTTCTGCGACCTGCGACCTGCAACCTTTGCGACCTGCGACCTGCAACCTGCGACCTGCGACCTTTGCAACCTGCGACCTGCAACCTGCGACCTGCAACCTGCGACCTGCGACCTAAAATATCAGTCTGGCCGCCCTAAAAGTATTGCAATGCGCATCCACGATATGCCGCACATCCGGAGAATAACCGCCGCCCATCGAAACCACACAGGGAATATTTCTTTCCTTGAGCATCGTAAACACTATTTCATCCCGCTGTTTACAACCTTCTGTTGTGATCTTGAGCTTTCCGAATTTATCGGTCTCCAGAATATCCACGCCGGATAGATAAAAGGCGAAGTCGGGCTGATGATTTTGTAGGATCTGCTCCAGGTTCACCGTGAGTAACCGAAGATATTCTTCGTCCCTGATGCCATCCGGCAGCGGAATATCCAGGTCCGATTGTTCTTTATGAAAAGGATAATTGTGTGCGCCGTGCATGCTGAAAGTGAAGACCCGCGATTCATTGGCAAACAATTTTGCCGTTCCATTGCCCTGGTGCACATCCAGATCAATGATAACGATCTTTTTCGCATCTCCTTGCTGCAATAAATAATTCGCCGCTACCGCGAAATCATTCAGTAAACAAAACCCCTCACCACGGTCTGCAAAAGCGTGGTGTGTGCCACCGGCTACATTCAAAGCCACGCCATCACGCATGGCATGATAGCAGCAATCAATAGTACCCTGGGTAATGATCATTTCACGCCGCGTGAGCTGCGGCGATTGTGGAAAGCCGATGTGCCGCTGCTCTCTTTCGCTGAGCCGCTGTTCTTTCAGCCTGGCGAAGTACTCTGCATCATGGGTAATCAAGACGATCTCATCCGGACAAACCGAGGGTGCAAACAATTCATCTGCCGTGATGGTGCCTTCATGCAACAATTGCTCGGGGATCAGCTCATATTTGAGCATGGGGAACCGATGACCTTCGGGCAGTGGATGTGCATAGATGGGATCGAAAGCTATTTTCATGCATTCACCTGGATGAGGCTCTTGTCCACGATGGCATATACATCATCTCCCCGTTTGGGATCGATGAGGGCCA
>JBKCVJ010000204.1:0-18096 GCA_046317915.1 Sphingobacteriales bacterium | reverse complement strand
TCCCTGCTCAGGATCTTATTTTGTATGGATCGTTTCGGGTTCATTTTTTTTCCGGTTATACCAGGGTAAAAAGATAAGGCATAAGAATCCAACACCCAGCACCATGATCGTTTGTACCAGCCACAACAACCAGCCAAAAGCAAGGCCGTTTACTTCAGGAATGCCATATAAAGTAAGTGTTTTTTGAACAGCAAACTGATAGGCACCGATACCCCCTTGTGTAAGAATCATGGCAAGGCTTCCAAACGAAAGAATCGTGAATGATGGGGCCATGCCGAGATGGGACACAGACTCCATCGCGTAAAAGCCAAGCCGTATGGAAAGGAGATACATGGCCCAAATGAATACCGAATGCAGAAAAAATGCTGTCTTTTTTTTCACATGCCTTACACTGGTCAGGCCTTCCGTAATACCACGGAGGATCTTCCTGATTTTTGAAATAATGTTAATATGTGCAAACCTTGAAAGGATGTAGCGGATGAACAGTAAACCAGCGATGATGGCTGCGAGTGGTCCAATCAATCTTATTGGTGCTGCACGCCAGACTGCCCATCGGCTTCCGAATTCTGCAGATGCAAATTCACCCACAATATCCACTTGAATGATAATCGTAACAAAGATGACCAGTAATAAACAAATGACATCAAACGCCCGTTCTGCCACCATGGTTCCCACCATTTTATCCGCGGGCACTTTCTCATATCTTGCCAGCAAAGTGCATTTCATCACTTCCCCCAATCTTGGAACCAGCAAGTTGAAAAAATAACCCAGCATAACAGCGATGAACGTATTGGTGCGGGAGGGCCGCGCACCGAGTGGCTCCATCAGGATTCGCCATCGCAGCGCCCTGCTATAATGACTGGCCAACAGCAGCAACATGGCAGGGATCACCAACAAGTACTTAGCCTCCTTCAATGAAGAAGCCATCATCTTAACCTGTTCTGACGTGAGGTTCCGTGTGGTCAGCCAAAGCAGGAAGAATCCCAGTCCGAGAAAGAAAATATATTGGACTATGGTCACCAGTATTTTTCGCATCAGACCAGTTAACGGGGAAGTTTGTTATCTGCTCCGGGAAAGATTACCCAGGGTTTGAAGGCCTTGGCTTCTTCAAACTCCATCCTTGCATAAGAAATAATGATCACAATATCTCCTGCAGCGCCAAGCCTTGCAGCGGGCCCGTTCAAACAGCAAACACCACTTCCACGCCGGCCTTTGATCAGGTAGGTTTCCAGACGGGTTCCGGTGTTCACATTGACCACCTGGATTTTTTCGTGTTCAATCATGTTGGCTGCGTTCATCAGGTCCTCATCAAGCGTCAGGCTTCCTACATAATGGAGATTGGCTTCGGTGATGACGGCACGGTGTACCTTTGATTTCAATACTTCGATATCCATATCCGTACAAAGTTAAATGAAATAGGTCACTATGCCTTAGGGTCAGGTGATGATCATATTATCTATCAGTCTTACCTCCTCTATAAATGCGGCAATGAGCATCACGAGGCTTTCTTTTCCGTCCCAATGATCCCTTAGTTCCAGATTGCCTGCATTGGCAAAGGACACATAGTCTGGCTTGAAGCCTTGTTCAGAAAGAAACTGCGTTCCATATTGCTGAAGACCGGAAAGGTTACCAGGTTGAATATGTGTTTTTGCATAATTGAGCAGTTGGAAAATAGCGCTTGCTTTTTCGCGGGCGGCAGGCGTGAGGCGCATGTTCCGGCTGCTCATGGCCAAACCGCTTTCTTCCCGGCGGGTAGGGCAGATCCGCAGGGTTACCGATTTGCCGGTCAGGCTAACCAGCCTTTGTATAACCATGCACTGTTGATAGTCTTTCTGCCCCAGATACAACTGGTGGGGCTCAACCATATCCAGCAGACGGTTCACCACCTGGCAAACACCCTGAAAATGCCCGGGTCTGGAAGATCCTTCCAAAATACTATCGAGCATACCTAATTCATATTTTTCAAGCTGTGAATAGCCGTTGGGGTAAATTTCTGAGACCTCGGGGAGGAACAACACGTCACATTTCTCCTTTTCCAACAGCCTGATGTCTTGCTCAAGGGTGATTGGGTATTTTTGGAAATCTTTGGGATCATTGAACTGCGCCGGATTTACAAAAATACTACTGACAACTACAGTGTTTTCTGCTTTTGCGGTGTTGATCAATTGAAGATGGCCGGCATGAAGTGCCCCCATAGTGGGTACAAACCCCACCTTACCCACTGTTTTTAGCCGGTAAAGGTGCCGTTTCAATGCGGTATGGTCTTTGAAAATTATCATGGCTATGGCTTGCAGAACCGTCAAATCCGGCAATTTGCGTAAGATTCACTACCTTTGCCAACCTTTTCGGCCCTTAATCTTAAATAACTGTTAACGGGAATGCTAGCAAAGAAAAGAATTTTATTCATAGCCAACGAGATGTCGCCCTACCTTGAACTGACTGAGTTCTCGGAAATCGTCAACAAACTCGCAATCAAGGCTAATGACAGCGGATTTGAGGTTCGTTGCATCATGCCGCGTTTTGGCGTGATCAATGAAAGAAGACACCGTCTGCACGAAGTTGTTCGCTTGTCTGGGATCAATGTATCCATCGACAATGACGATTTCCCCCTGCAGATCAAAGTAGCCTCTCTTCCCAATGCGAGGCTCCAGGTTTACTTCCTCGATAATGAGGATATGTTCAAACGTAAATTTGTATTTACAGATGAACAAGAGAACTGGTACGAAGATAATGCCCTTCGCAGCATCTTTTTCTGCAAAGGAGCGCTCGAAACAGTGAAGAAATTCGGATGGCCTCCTGATATCATTCATGCGTCAGGCTGGATGACGGGCTTGATACCCGCCTATCTTAAAACTGTGTATAAAAAGGAACCCGTATTCGGTAACAGCAAGATCGTGTACACCATCGGCTCCAATACATTTAAGGATAAGATGGGGGCAGACTTCATCAAAAAAGCGCAGATCCACGCTTCTATAAAAGATAAAGATCTGGAATCCTACAAGGAAGCAAACAATACCGGCATGTTCAGGGGTGGCGCCAGTTATGCCGATGCCATTACCTTCGGTGCAGAAAAAGTGGAGAAGAAACTTGTGGAAGAATTCGGAAAAGTGCGCGGCAAAAAAGTCATCCCTTTTAATCCAGAGTCTGATTTAACAGACTATTTACAATTGTATCGCGACCTTGCGGACAAGTAAGCTTTTGAACAGCATAATCTACTACCGGTGAATTGGAAAAAGCCTTGGATTGGATCTGCCCTTTTGATCATTGTTATTGTTGTCAGCTGTACAAAGATTTCCAGCACGGAAATTGGTGAGGATCTTATCCCTGCAGTTGATAATATCAATACGTTTGATACGGTACTGGAAGTGACCACTGAGAATTTCCTGTTTACGGATTCCGCCTTTCCAAGGATCACAAGAACAACCGTAGGTGGTGCACCCGAACTCCTGGCAGGATACATCAGCAATGACCCTCAGTTTGGGACAACCAATGCATCCATGTATTTTTTCCTCAGCCCTCCGGCATTCCCTGCACCCTATAAGGTCATGGATAGTCTTTATCTGGATTCAATCGTGCTTTGTGTCAGGTGGAACGGCAACATCATTGGGGATACGGTACAGAATCAAAGATTCAATGTATTCAGGCTCCGGGAGCAACTTAGACCGGATTCCGCCTACAAAACCAGTGATGTTTTTGCAGTATCTGAGCTCCTGGGTTCAAGGACGTTCCGTCCCGAAAGCCTGAAAGATTCCCTTTTTGTTCTTGAGCAGAAATTAAATAGGCAACTCCGCATTCGCCTTAGTGATGACTTTGGGAACGAAGTTCTGAAATGGGATACCGCTGCTGGGAAACCACTAGGCAGCGACTCCGTTTTTAGGAGGACCCTGCCCGGTTTTGCACTCCAGCCTGATCTCGCTGGGGCGCCGGGAGCCAATGCTTTGATGGGCTTTCTGATCAGTGACACAAATACTTACGTAAGGCTTTATTACCGCTATGACAGCCTTGGGGTGAGAGACACTACTTTTTCTACATTTAAATATGTAATCAATGGCGGTTTCGCCAATAATATTACTCGAAACTATAACGGATCATTGGCAGGGCAGGCTGCCAGACCAGGCGAGGACAGTATTGTATATATTCAGACTTCCCCCGGAACCTATGCAACAGTCAGAATACCCGGAATAGAAGGATTTAAGGCTGCCAAAGGAAATGTGATCATCAACAGGGCAGAACTGGTAATGCAACAGGTTCCATCTACTGGCCAGTTTAATAATATCTTCCCTCCTCCGGACCTGTTGTATGTAGACTATTTCGATTCCCTTGCCGGTTTACAGCGGCCTTTCCTTGATGACGGATTCTCTGTGGGTACTTACACACCGGCCTTTTTGGGTGGAATCCGCAAATACGTTCCTGGCCCCGGAGGTACTCCCGTAGCAGAATACAGATTTACCTTATCGAGGTATGTCCAGGGTATGGTTACAAAAAATAACTACAACAACCCCATCTATCTTTATTCCCCATACTACATTCGCTATGTGAACCCCATTATTTTTCAAACGGTTAATAGCATGGCCAAGGGAAGGGTGAAACTTGGTGGCGGCTCTAACAAGCAACAAAAAATGTATGTTCGAATTATATATTCGAAATTATAAGTAGCTGTTTTCTAAGTATCTTTGCCAGAAAATTTGTAAAATCAATCGCAATCTATGCCTTATCTATTTACCTCAGAAAGCGTTTCTGAAGGCCATCCTGACAAGATCGCAGACCAGATTTCCGATGCCCTGATTGACAACTTTCTTGCCTGGGATCCCCAGTCCAAGGTAGCCTGTGAAACACTGGTGACAACAGGACAGGTTGTACTCGCAGGTGAGGTTAAATCGAAAACCTATCTTGACGTTCAGAAGATTGCCCGCGATGTGATCGCGAGGATCGGATACACGAAGAGTGAATACATGTTTGAAGCCAATTCATGCGGTATTATTTCAGCCATTCATGAACAATCTCCCGATATCAACCAAGGGGTGGAGCGCAAGAAAAAAGAAGATCAGGGTGCTGGTGACCAGGGTATGATGTTTGGCTATGCCACCAACGAAACAGATAATTATATGCCCCTGGCATTGGATCTTGCGCACAAGATCCTACAGGAGCTGTCTTTGATACGGAACGAGAAGAATTCAAAAATGCCCTACCTGCGTCCGGATGCTAAAAGTCAGGTGACCATTGAATATGATGACCACGACAAACCAATAAGGATTGACACCATTGTAGTTTCTACCCAGCATGATGCTTTTGATAAGGATGAGAAGATGCTCGCAAAGATTAGGAAGGATGTGATTGAGATCGCTATCCCTCGTGTGATTGCCAAGTGCAAAAAATCAGTGCAGAAATTATTTAACGATAAAATCGTCTACCATGTAAACCCTACTGGAAAGTTCGTCATCGGTGGACCCCATGGAGACACTGGCCTGACGGGAAGAAAAATCATTGTAGATACTTACGGAGGTAAAGGTGCGCATGGCGGTGGAGCGTTCAGTGGTAAAGATCCTTCCAAAGTAGATCGTAGTGCTGCTTATGCCTCCAGGCATATAGCCAAAAACCTTGTTGCTGCAGGCGTGGCAGATGAGATCCTGGTTCAGGTTTCTTATGCTATTGGTGTTGCCAAGCCCATGAACATCTTCGTAGACACTTATGGCACCTCTAAACTAAAGATCAATGACGGGCAGATTGCAAAAATAGTGGAGAAGCTGTTTGACATGCGCCCCTATGCCATTGAAACAAGGCTTAAACTTCGCAACCCGATCTATAGCGAAACTGCGGCTTATGGCCACATGGGAAGAACACCACAGATAGTGGAGAAAACGTTCAGGACCCCGGAAGGGAAAGAGAAGAAGGTAAAAGTTGAGTTGTTCACCTGGGAGAAACTGGACTATGTGGAAAAGGTGAAGAAAGCTTTTAGAATAAAATAAAGAACAAGCCCCTTCAAACAGGGGCTTTTTTCTTTGCATCTGATTCATTATCATTAACTGAAAGAAAATCAGATTGGGACATCAAAAAACATCATATGTCATTGGCAGGCAGCCTGTAATGGAGGCATTGCAGGCAGGCAAGGAGATTGAACGCATTTTTTTATTGAAGAATGCTACTGGTGATGTCATTCAGGAGTTGCGCCAGGAAGCACAACAAAAACAGATTCCCATCAATAGTGTACCCATCGAAAAACTGAACAGTATTACGAGGGCCAACCACCAGGGTGTAATAGCAGTGATGTCTATCATCAGCTATATGGAACTGCAGCAAGTAATTGATCAAGTAGTCGCTGCTGGCGAAACGCCTTTGTTTGTTATGCTTGATGGGATCACAGATGTGAGGAATATCGGGGCGATTGCCCGAACAGCACTTTGCTGTGGTGCGCAGGCCATCATCATTCCGGACAAAGGGGTAGGTGCGATCAATGAAGAAGCCATGAAATCATCCGCAGGTGCATTGAACAAGATACATGTCTGCAGGGAAACGAGTTTGTTGAAAGCCGTTGACACGCTTCACCTCAATGGCATTAAAGTATGTACTGCAGAAATGAAAGCCTCCAAGGCATTGCATCAACTCGATCTTTCCACTCCATTATGTGTGATCATGGGTAGTGAAGATAAAGGGATCCAATCTTACCTGATGAAGGCCGCCGACGAACGATTTACTATCCCCATGTCACCCGGCTTTGATTCTTTCAATGTAAGCGTTGCTGCAGGAATAATCTTGTACGAAAGTTTCCGTCAGCGATCATCTGGTAAATGACGCCTGTCGCTTCATTTCTTTCCAGAGTATTTTATTCTTGACGGATGTTGGAACCAACCAGTCCAGCGCAAGGAATAACCTATTGATCTTACCGGGGATGAATTTCTTTTTTTGTGCAAACATGGCGTCAATAGCCTGCTTTGCTACTTCTTCTGGCAACATCACCGCTTTTTTTGCCAACCCTTTCATGTTTTTGTGCGCAGCCTGAATCCGTTCGTTGGTTTCAACCGGACCGGGGGAAATCACGGTTGCGGATACATTGGTATCTTTAATCCGAAGCTGCAGTGCATTAGTGAATGAGTGCACAAATGCCTTACTGGCTCCATATACTTCTTTGTTTGGCAGATGAAAATAACCACCCAGACTGCCCACATTAAGGATATAGCATTTGTGTTCAAAACGCAGCATGTCTTCCAAAATCATCCTGATCAACAGCACCGGTGTGATCACATTAACTTTGAGTTGTTTGACATAGAAAGCGGGCGGAAAATCAAGGAATGGATTGGTAGAGCCAATGCCTGCATTGTTCACCAATACATGCAAACGGATCTGTTTCTCCCGAAGGAACTGCGCAATGTCTGCTGAACTTTGTTCATCAGACAGGTCTTTCTCCAGGAACATTACTTCAACGCGATGTTCCTTAGAAATTTGAAGTGCCTTCTGTTCCAGGGATTCTCCGGGGAGCGAGACCATCACAAGGTTATACCCCCTTGACGCCAGTTCTTTTGCAAAAGCAAGTCCGAGCCCGGCTCCGGAACCTGTTACCAGGGCATAGGCACCAACTACATTCTGTTTTGTCTGATCCATGCTACGGTTTGTTGGATACCCTCATCAAGTGTCCTGATATTATAATTGATCTCACGCACGGCCTTACTGCTGTCTAGCTTCCAATGGTAATCATACCGCTTCACCCAATCCGGCGTGATCATGGGGGGAGTTCCTGAAATGATGGACCATGTTTTCATAGCATGACTCACAAAACTCATCACTGGAAACGGAAGGTTATATAGTTTTTTATTGACCCCGCTATGTTTGCGAATGAGTGAGATCAGTTCATTAAAACTTGCGTTCTCACCACCAAAAATATATCGTTCTCCTTTGCCTCCTTTTAACATAGCATTGATATGTCCATCCACAACGTCATCGATATAACAATAAGATCCCACGTCCTCACCACTGCCAGGGATCACATGCCATTTTCGTTTCATGTACAGTTCAACAATCTTGGTAACCGGGTTGCTGCCAGTGTCAAGGCCAGGCCCATACACTCTGGAAGGATTGACAATAGATACATCGAGACCCCTGTGGACGTATCCCATGGCGACTTGTTCAGCCTGGGTTTTTGTTTCTTCATAGGCGTTAAAGAAGCCAACAATCCTGGGATCATTTTCCGCCATCGGCTTATCCCTGGAAGGGCCGATCACACCTGCTGTTGAGGTGTACACCACCTTGCGCACACCTGCATTCCATGCTGCCTCCATCACGTTACGGGTGCCTTCCACATTGATTTTTTGAAATGTATCAGGATCCTTCGCCCAAAGACGGGCATAGGCAGCCATGTGAAACACTTTATCTACTCCCTGCATGGCTGTTTCAAGGGAGGATGGATCAGTGATATCGCCTTTGAACAACTTGATGTTTGGCCTGTTGAAAGCCGTCAATTCAGGATCTTTTCTAACGAGGATGCGTATATCCTCTCCCTGGTCCGCCAATTTCAGCGTGAGCAATGAACCGATGTAACCTGTTGAACCCGTAATTAAAATTGCCATATGGAAATCTCTGCTGCGAAGGTACCGCAATTGACTTACTTTTTAAGCCTGAAGAAAGCTTTAGAGAGCGTGGTATTCACTTCCGCACTTACACAAATACCATCCGCATAATTGTAGAAGTTTTTATTCCCGTCCGGAAGTTGTAATTCATACTGATGAGGTTTAAGTTGGCGGATGGGGATGAACTTTTTGTTGGCTTCAGAAAAAATACGGGTCAGGCCCGCCGGCTCTACATGCATCAGGCAAGCACTGGAATAAGGAATCTTCTCCGGAAGGGTCATTTTCTCGCCATCTTCTTCAATCACATATTTGTCTTTTTGCCAGAGGATGGTTGCATTAACCTTATTGCTGCTGTTGACTCTCCGGATAACGGACCCAGAGATCAGTTGGCCCTGTCCAAAGATGCCGGTAACTTTAGTATAGATCGCGAGTTCAACAACCAGGGAAACCTTGACAGAAGACTCTGTAAGATATTCAGTGAACGATCCCTTGGACGTTCGGATGGCCTGCATATGACCGATGACCTTGTTGTTCCGGATCACATCATACTGTAGTTTTACAAGACCATCATTTTTCTCTTCAAAAGGAAAATCGAGTGATCTGGAGTTGCCCTGATTCGGCAACACCACTAAAGTGCCCAGCATAATTGCTATTATAAGTTGCTTGACCACCATATACAAACGTAAAACTCGCCCAAAAATCAGATACATCGGTCCTGAATATGACGAACGGGAACCAAAATTGTTACAAATAGCTTCTGCCAAACCTATTCACCCATATTTGCTGAATGCTTAACTTGCCAACTGATGGAAGCTACATTGCAACTCGTTGAATGTCCCAGGGATGCCATGCAGGGATGGAAATCTTTCATCCCCACGACTGATAAGATCAGGTATTTAAATCTGTTGCTGAAAGCCGGTTTTCATACCCTCGACTTTGGCAGTTTTGTGTCTCCTAAATATATCCCCCAGATGGCAGACACGGCCTTGGTTCTCGAGAAACTCAAGCCATCACCCACCCAATTACTGGCCATTGTGGCCAATCTGCGTGGGGCCCAGGATGCGGTGCAACACCAACGGATCAGATACCTGGGATTCCCGTTTTCCGTGTCAGAAACCTTCCAGCAGCGGAACACCCACTCCAGCAGGGAAGAGGCCCTTCATACGGTGGAAGAAATCGAAAAGCTTTGCAGACAAACCGGAAAGGAACTGGTGGTGTATATGTCGATGGGCTTCGGGAATCCTTACGGGGATCCCTATTCCGCAGAGATCCTGGCCAGCTGGACGGCAAAAATTCACGCATTGGGTGTTCGTATTATTTCACTGGCCGATACCGTTGGCATGGCAACCCCTGACCAGGTATACCAGGCTGTTCATCATTTGCGTCCTGCATTTCCAGACACCATTTTCGGTGTTCATCTGCATGCCACGCCTTCCGGGTTGGAAGAGAAACTGAATGCCGCGCTTGATGCGGGTTGTATACGTATTGATGGCGCAGTTGGTGGCATTGGGGGTTGCCCTATGGCAGATGATGTACTGGTCGGAAATATGAATACTTCCGCCATCCTAAAGGTTCTGGAACAACGTGGGCTTTATACAGGTATTGATATGCATTTTTTCCAAGAAGCAGAATTGCTGTCGAACCAAATTTTTGTATCCTAGTATGGAATTCAGAAGAGCATTTCAGGTACCGCCTTTGAAAGAACAATTGAACATCCGGCATGGGGTTATGCTTGTGGGTTCCTGCTTTACGGACCACCTGGGGAATAAGCTCCAGCAACATCGGTTCTCAACGTTACAAAATCCACACGGCATCCTGTTCAATCCGGTCAGTCTGGCCAGATCGGTAACATCCTACATCGAAAAGAAGCATTACAATAGGAATGACCTGTTCTTCCAGCAGGAATGGTGGACGAGTTGGGATCATCATTCGCAATTTTCCCATGCTGACCCGGAGGTGCTATTGGAAATGATCAACAGATCACAGGACGAAGCGCACTTGTTTCTCCAAAAGGCGAAATGGTTGGTGCTGACGGTGGGTTCTGCATGGGTGTACCAGTTGGCTGAAGGGAGCATCGTTGCGAATTGCCATAAAGTGCCTACCGATAAATTCCAGAAAAGACTTCTTCCGGTGGAAGAAGTACTGGCAGTGTTGGACAATATGGTCCATCGGCTTTTTATGTATAATCCCGGCCTCAGGATCATCTTTACCATTAGTCCGGTCAGGCATCTTCGGGATGGATTCGTAGAGAACAACAGGAGTAAAGCAGTATTAATCCAAGCGGTTCATCACCTTGTAGAAAAGTTTGAAGGCTTGTTTTATTTCCCGGCGTATGAACTCATCATTGATGATCTTCGTGATTATCGATTCTATGCGGAAGACATGGTGCATCCCAATTACCTTGCCACCAGTTATGTCTGGGAAAAATTTTCTGAATCATGTATCGATGAAGAGAGCAGGAAATTTATCAAAGAAATTGCACCCATCAATGCGGCGCTGGCGCATAAGCCATTTCAACCGGATTCAAACGCACATAAACTGTTCAGGCAAAAACAAGTAGAGAAACTGCTGCAACTTCAATCATCATACCCATTCCTACATTTTGAACAGGAGATATCTTTCTTTAAAGATTAGTGTACACGATCTCCCCTTACTTCTAATTCAAGCATAAGCCCGGCTTCGTAGGCTAGCCATTCCTGCCAACGTTTGCGCACCGTTTCCCGGGGAATATAGTGTTCCGCCAGTTCGATGAATAGGGTGTAATGCCCGGCTTCGCTCTCCATGAATTTGCGATAAAATTCGCGCATATAGGGATCAACGAGTCCCTCACTCAACCGCTTGAAACGTTCACAACTCCGTGCTTCAATAAGGGCGGAGATCAGTAATTTATCCAGCAACCGGTTATCAGGATGGCCGCCCTTCCGCTCAAAATCAAGAAGCCTGTTCACATATTTGTCCTTTCTCTGTTTACCCAGCTTTAACCCACGCTTATGTAATTCTGCCAGCACCTGCCGGAAATGGCCCCATTCTTCCGTGACGATAGGGGAGAGTTCTATGACCAGTTTTTCCAGGGTTGAAAATTTCTGGATCAGGGAAATGCAGGTGGTAGCTGCTTTTTGCTCGCAGAAAGCGTGATCTGTCAGGATTTCTTCCATCGATTTTTCAGCCAGATTAACCCAACGGGGGTCCGTAGGCAACTTGAGACCGAGTATGTTTTTTACATCGGCATCGTTCATACACTGTCTTTTTACAAAGATATGAACCCGGTTCAGTATTGTTTTTCCTTATCTTGGTGCACTAATTTTTGGCCCGGATGCGAATAGTTGTTTTTACCCTTTCCATGCTTGTCTCTATTGTACTATTGGTATTATTGGATGGCACCCTTGCTACGCCTGTTCCACTTGGCAGGCTCTTGAGCCCCCAGGAGGGCATTTGGCAGAATGCAGAACCCATCGGGGAGTCTTTTAACGGCAACCTGAAGTTTCCTGGTCTTACGGGGAAGACCGATGTCTACTTTGATGAACGTATGGTCCCGCATATATTCGCGGACAACGATGAGGACGCCTATTTTGTGCAGGGCTACCTGCACGCGAGGGACAGGTTATGGCAGATGGATTTCCAGACCCGTGCAACAGCAGGAAGGTTGAGTGAGCTGTTTGGCGATAAAGCATTGGAATTTGACCGCAGACAACGTCGTTTGGGCATACCATGGGCCGCAGAAAAAACACTGGAAGCCTGGGAGAGTGACGAAGCCACCAAATCCATGTGCGATGCCTACACCGCTGGCATCAACGCCTATATCAGTGAATTGCCTTCTTCAAAACTACCACTTGAATACAAACTGCTGGGTTATCAGCCGGAGAAATGGAGCAACCTGCGTTCGGTCATTTTCTTTAAGGCAATGACTTATGACCTTGCGGGATATGACACGGATTTTGAACAGACGAATCTCTTGAAGATCCTGGGAGAAAAAGATTTCAATGCCTTGTTTCCGGAAGTGCAGGATTCATTGCTTCCTATCATTCCTAAGGGAACCGTTTTCAGCCAGTCTACTGACATTCCCCTGGCACCAGGTGATGCGGACTCTGTGTATTTCCATCGGAAAGATTCGATTTGGTTCACTGAATCGTTTAAGCCAGATCCAGACAATGGCAGCAATAACTGGGCCGTATCAGGATCCAAAACCCGGAGCGGGAAACCGATCCTTTGCAATGATCCACACCTTGGTATCAATCTTCCGTCTATCTGGTATGAAGTACAGATACACACGCCGGCGTTTAACACTTATGGCGTAAGTTTTCCAGGGCTACCCGGCGTGGTGATCGGTTTCAACGACAATATTGCTTTCGGATTCACCAATGCTGGAAGGGATATGAAAGACTATTACGAGATTAAGTTTAAAGACAATACCAAACAGTCCTATTGGTTCAATAACGCATGGAAAGATGCCGAGCAGAGGGTGGAGAAAATTGAAGTGAAAGGCAAGGAAACTTTTCTTGACACCGTTGCCTATACGGTTTTTGGACCCGTGATGTACGACAGAAGTTTTCAGGACAGGCTCAAACAAAACAAAGCCTATGCGTTGCGTTGGATCGCGCATTTCCCATCCAATCCTATGCGGATGTGGTATGACCTTAACCGTGCCAGCAACTACCAGGATTATCTTCAGGCCATCAGCCAATTTAATGAACCTGCGCAGAATATGTTGTTTGCGTCCAAGGATGGGGACATCGCGATATGGCAACAAGGTAATTTCCCATTGCGCTGGCCGGGACAGGGTAGGTTTGTGATGCCCGGGACAGACAGCACCTACATGTGGAAACAATTCATTCCAAGAGAAGATAATCCCCACATCAAAAATCCCGAACAAGGATATATCAGCAGTGCCAACCAGCGCCCTGTAGATTCTACGTATCCTTATTTTATTCCCGGGAGATATGACCTTTACCGGGGAATTTCCATCAACAGAAGGCTTGATCAGATGACCGATTTGACTGTTGATGATATGAAGAAACTACAGACAGACAATTACGATGTTTTTGCAGAACAAACCAGGCCCATACTATTGAAATATGTGGATCGAAACAAATTATCTGCCGATGGCAGGAAATATGTTGACATGCTTGCGAAATGGAACCTGGTCAGCAATGCTGATCAAACCGGGCCTACTATTCTGGAGCATTGGTATGACTCATTGATGAACCTGGTGTTCAGGGACGAGCTTGTCAGAAATGACCTCCCCATTACCATGCCCAATGATTATATACTGGCTCAATATTTATTGAAGGATAGTACATCCTTTACATTTATCGATAACATCAATACACCACAGAAAGAGACCCTGAATGATCTGGTGACACAGGCATTGACCAGGGCAACAGAGCCTTTACAAAAACTGGAGGCAGAAGAAAAACTGGAATGGGGGAAGTATAAAAACACGACGCTTTATCATTTGCTTAAGACGAATATGATGCCATTCGCAAGACCCGGATTAAATGTTGGGGGAGGAGAGCATATCATCAATGCCACCAAACATGCACATGGTCCAAGTTGGCGCATGATCGTCTCAATGACCACTCCGGTGGAAGCCTATGGAGTATACCCTGGCGGACAAAGCGGAAATCCGGGAAGTCCTTATTATGATGATCTGGTTGGGAACTGGGCAAAAGGGGAATACTATCGATTGTGGATCATGGAGAAAAAAGACGCGTCTGACAAACGCATCAAAGGAAAATTACATTTCAGTTTATAGTGTATATATGAAATTCATTGTGAGCACAGTTGTTACGGCATTACTGACATACGCATTGGGATTGTACTTCCCCTGGTGGAGTCTGGCTATTGCGGCATTTACCGTGGCCTTTTTTGTGCCACAGAAACCGATATGGGCCATGGTGTCCGCGTTTGTTGCCTTGTTAATGCTTTGGGGCCTGATGGCTTGGCTGATCAGCATCAGCAATGGGCATATCCTCGCCCATAGGATGTCCGTTTTGATCGTCAAAAATGACTCACCCGCCATGCTGGTCTTGTTGACGGCACTTTTAGGTGCACTGCCTGCTGCCTCTGCGGGTTTGGCAGGAAGTATGTTGCGTAAGATCTTACATCGTTAAGGTTGAGTTTGTATCTTTGCCCCGCTTTAGGAATTTTGCCCGGCATGCAACCGGGGTTCCTCAGGAATTAAAATTTCAGACATGGCAAACCTTCACAATCGCGTCTCCCGAAAGGAGCTGAAAGCGCGTATGGCTAATGATCCTACGCCCAGAACAACTATTTCATTTTACAATTATCAGCACATTCCTGATCCCAAGGCATTCCGGGACATGTTATACGCCAATCTCAAAACACTGGGCGTCATGGGTAGGATCTATGTGGCCAATGAAGGGATCAATGCACAAATTTCATTGCCAACGGAAAACATGGATGCTTTCAGGTCTTTTCTGTACGGAGTGGAAGGTTTTAACAACCTGCGACTGAACATTGCCGTTGATGATAATGGCAAATCCTTTTTTGTGCTGGACATTAAAGTGAGGCAAAAGATTGTAGCCGATGGTATTGAAGATCCAGGTTTTGACATGCGAAATAAAGGGAGATATGTTGACGCTGAAGGTTTCAATACTTTATTTGCACAGTCCGGCACGATTATCATTGATATGCGCAACCACTATGAGTTTGAAGTTGGGCATTTTCAATCCGCTATCGAAGTGCCTTCTGATACTTTCAGGGAACAATTGCCAATGGCTGTTGACATGATGAAAGAACATCGTGACGCCAACATCATCATGTATTGCACGGGTGGGATCCGCTGTGAGAAAGCAAGCGCATTTATGCTCCACGAAGGGTTCAAAAACGTTTATCACCTGGAGGGTGGAATTATTAATTATTGCAGGCAGGTTAAAGAGAAGGGACTGGAAAATAAATTCATCGGTAAAAATTTCGTCTTTGACGACAGACTTGGGGAAAGGATATCAGGAGATATCATCGCCAAATGTCACCAATGCGGTGAACCATGTGACACACATGTAAATTGCAAAAACGAAGGATGTCATTTACTTTTTATCCAGTGTGATGCCTGTGCAGGAAAATATGAAAAATGTTGCAGTACTGCCTGTCAGGATGTGACACACTTACCAGAAGAAGAACAAAAAAAATTACGGAAAGGTCAGACCAAGGGCCAGTATATCTTCAATAAATCCAAACAGCGGCTCCAACAATTTAATCCCTAAACCCTTATCCCTATAACCTAAACGCTGCCCTTTTATTTTGCGATCCATTTCAGGCAAACCGGCGTAGGTACAGATATTCGTTTACCCGTATCCGTTAGTTTACTACTTTTCTTGTCCCTGGAGAACACCACGATCTCATCTGATTTCATATTGGCGACCAAGAGGAAATTTTCAGAAGGATCAAGGGTGAAGTTCCTTGGCGCAACGCCCAGTACTGGTTGGTTGGCCACTTTTGTCAGAGTTCCCTTTTTAGGGTCTACACTGAAAATCGCAATATCATTGGCGTTTCCCCGGTTACTGGCGTACACAAACTTGCCATCGGAACTGATGTGAATATCTGCTGAACCCATGTCTCCTGTAAATCCTTCTGCAGCAGCAGAAATGGTTTGCAGTGGCTTTAGCGTTCCATTTTTACCATCAATGGCGAACACGCTGACATTTCCTTTCAACTCCTCCATGACGTAAGCAAATCTCCCATTGGGATGGATGTCTATATGCCTTGGTCCACTGCCTAGCTCCACAGATACCGAAGCTTTTCTGGTCAGTTGGCCACTATAGCTATCGAAACGGTACACCACCACCTGGTCAATGCCTAGATCCGGCACGTACAGGGTCTTATTGTCCGGAGAAAGATAAGTAGCATGCACATGCGGTTTTTCCTGCCTCTCAGGTTTAATGCCTTTACCCTCATGCAGGATGGCCTTGTTTTCATCATACAAATGACCGCCTGCACTTCTCAATGCTTTGAGAGATCCGGAACTGTAATTACCGACAATCACCCATTTCCCATTTCGGCTGACAGATACATAACAGGGATCATCCCCACCGGAAGGTTGTTTGTTGATGAAGGTCAATTCACCCTTGGCCTTGTTGTAAGCATAAGCATACACCTGACCGGCATTGCCGCCGCCATTCCGTTCAGAGACGGCGTATATGAATTTCTGATCCGGAGACACCGCGAGATAGGAGGGATTCGCTATGTCCTTGGTAACAGAAACACGGGTTGCTTCACCCGTTTTGATATTGAAATCATATAGGTAGATGCCCTCACTCTTTCCGGAGGTATAGGTTCCGATGACCAGCCGATAATTTTCCTGAGCCATTGAAGTGGCAACAATAAAAATAAAGCAAAGTAATAGCGAGGCTAGGTATTTCATTGATATTATGTTTAGCGGGACCAGGTCAGATGCTTAAGGTACCGATCCAGTTCTCAATACGTTGCTTCACTTCTTCGTCCGATATCGGTTCCGGATGAAACGATGTGCCAATTACTTTTTCATATAGCTCGATGTATCGTTGGGAGATCGTATAGATCCAATCCTCATCCATGGGTGGAACCGTTTGGCCTTCTTTACCCATGAAATTGTGGGAGATCAACCATTCCCTGACAAATTCCTTGCTCAGTTGTTTTTGTTTCTGGCCAGCCTGCTGTCTTTCATCAAAACCATCGGCATAAAAATATCGGGAAGAATCAGGCGTGTGTACTTCATCCATCAGGCAGATCTCGTTATTCAGCAATCCGAATTCGTATTTGGTATCCGCCAGGATCAGGCCGCGCGAAGAGGCTATTTGCCGACCCCGCTCAAACAATGCCAGGGCATACTGACAGAGTTGGTCCCATTCAGCGGCGGTTGCGAGACCCTGCGAAATGATCTCTTCCGCAGAGATATCCTCATCATGGCCGGCAGCTGCCTTGGTTGAGGGGGTGATGATGGGGTGGGGGAAGAAGTCATTTTCTTTCAGACCGGGAGCCATTTGAACCCCGCAAAGGGTGTTTGTTTGCTGGTAAGTCCTCCACGCATGCCCCACTAGATTACCCCTGACCACCATTTCTATCTTAAAAGGCTTGCATTTGAGCCCTGCCGAAACATTGGGCGCGGGTGTGGCCATCAGCCAGTTTGGGCAGATGTCTCGTGTGGCCGCAAGCATAAAAGCGGCAATCTGGTTTAGAACCTGCCCCTTGAAAGGAATGGGTTTGGGAAGAATAACATCAAAAGCCGATATCCTGTCGCTGGCTACCATGACCAGGTGCTCCAGACCAATGCCATAAACATCCCTAACTTTCCCCCTGTAGAATGAAGTTTGACGTGAAAACTCAAATGCGCTCATGCCGCTAAAGTAAATCCAACCCCGCACTCAACCAATTTATCAACTTGCTGTTGTTTAATTTTTTTTGGCATAAGGTTAACTATTCCTATTTTGCCCAATAATTTTCAACCCAACTGAATTAAAAAGACTGCGTATGAAACGACTTGGCAACATGCTGGTTCTGCTGGTGTTGGTCATGTACTCTTCGGTTGCTTTTGCTCAATCCA
>JBKCVJ010000203.1:0-3365 GCA_046317915.1 Sphingobacteriales bacterium | reverse complement strand
CATCGGCCTCCCCCATTTTGCACCCAAAGCCAAACGCATCATCTATCTTTTTCAGAATGGCGCACCCTCACAATTAGAAAGTTTTGACTATAAACCATTGTTGACTGAGATGCAGGGCAAAGACCTTCCCGCGTCTATCCGCATGGGCCAGCGATTGACAGGGATGACATCCATCCAGGATAAATTCCCGTTGGTAGGTTCTAAATTCAAGTTTGCCCAGTACGGACAATCGGGTGCATGGGTTTCTGAATTGTTCCCTCGGATGGCTTCCATTGTTGACGAACTATGCATCATCAGAACGGTGCATACTGATGCCATCAACCATGATCCGGCACTTACTTTTTTCCAGACCGGAGCACAGCAGGGCAACCGCCCCAGCATGGGCGCATGGATGAGTTATGGTCTGGGCAGTGAGAACCAAAATCTGCCTGCATTCAGTGTATTGCTGAGTAAGGGCCGGGGCAATGGTCAGGGTGTGTATTCCAAATTATGGACCAATGGCTTTTTGGACAGTATGCACCAGGGTGTTGTGTTCAGCAGCGGGGATGATCCTGTATTGTACCTCAAGGATCCCGAAGGGCAAGACCGGATGGACAGGAGATCGATGTTAGACAAACTGGGTTCACTCAATGAAATGGCATTTAATGATTACGGCGATCCCGAAGTGAAGAACAAGATCCAGCAATATGAGATGGCCTATCGAATGCAAACGGCAGTGCCGGAGTTGACGGACCTTAGCAAGGAAACCGATGACATCATCAAAATGTATGGAGCTGATGCATTGGTGCCGGGAACCTTTGCCGCAAACTGTTTGCTGGCAAGAAAGTTATCGGAAGCGGGTGTTCGTTTTGTGCAGTTGTATCACCAGGGATGGGACCAACATGGCAATCTCGTCGGCGAAATGCCGATGCAGGCCAATGATGTGGACCGAGCCTCAGCAGCACTCGTGATGGACCTGAAACAGCGTGGTCTCCTGGATGAAACTCTGGTGATCTGGGGCGGTGAATTTGGCAGGACCAATTACTGCCAGGGTACCATTACCAAAGACAACTACGGTCGGGATCACCATCCCCGCTGTTTCTCTATCTGGATGGCCGGTGGTGGCGTGAAGCCCGGTGTGGTATATGGCGAGACGGACGAGTTTGGTTACAACATCGCAAAAGATCCGGTATCCGTGCACGATCTGCATGCCACGATTATGCATCTGATGGGTTTGAATCATGAACAGCTAACATTTAAACATCTCGGCCGACGTTACCGCCTCACCGATGTAGAAGGCAAGCTGGTGGAGGGCCTCTTGGCGTGAGTATGCGAAATTCAATTCTTACTTATCTTCTGGCAAGCCTTAATCTCTTGTTGCTGTTTCTTGCAACCTTTTCTTCCAACCTCCACCTTCCAACTTTCTTACAGTGGAGCGGGAAACTGCACCCCATGCTCTTGCATTTTCCGTTGGCGCTGATCCTGGTCACCGTAGCCTTGCATTTCTTTCGTCTTCCACCTTCCACCTTCCACCTTCTAAGTTTCCTCTCCGCCCTCACCGCCGCAACCTCTGCACTCCTTGGACTTTTTCTCTCCACCGGCGGAGAATACGATCCAGGCTTACTCCAAAAGCACCTATGGTTAGGCGTTAGTATTAGTGTACTGGCCTTTCTCTTCTGGTTGTTTCGCAACACCGTTTTCTGGAAGCGTTTGTGCATGATCCTCATCGTACCCGTACTCATTCTGGGCAGCCACTATGGTGCCAGCATCACCCATGGAGAAGACTATTTGGATTGGCCGGATAACAAGGTGACCACACAACAGATCAACATTACCGATAGCACTGCAGTATTTACCGCACTCGTAGAGCCGATCCTGGCCAGCAAGTGTTATTCCTGCCACAATGAGAAAAAAGCAAAGGGCGAATTGATCATGACCTCCATGGCCGCACTGATGAAGGGTGGAAAGAATGGTCCGCTCTGGAAAGCCGGTGATCCGCTGAACAGCCACCTGTTGCAACGCGCGCAATTATCAGAAGACGATAAAAAACACATGCCCCCGAGAGGCAAGCCTCAGCTTGCTGCGCAGGAGTTGAAGATCCTGGAGTTATGGATTGCGACTGGTGCCGATATGAAAAAACGTTTTATGGACTATGCTGCTGAAGACAGTGCAGGGCAAGGCTTTGCCGCATATATACCGAAGAAAGCAGAAGCAAAATCCTACCCTTTTGAGGCTGCGGATCCTGCGAAAATCAAAGCCGCAAACTCAGCTTATTGCGATATCCGTCCACTCGCGATCGGCACCTCTGCTCTCGCCGTACGCTTTAATATCCGGACCGCGTTCTCGCCGGATGCGCTGCAACGCCTTGAACCCATCGGCACACAAATCGTTTCCCTGAACCTCACCGGCATGCCGGTGACAGACAAGGATCTTGAAGGACTAAACAAATTCCCGAACCTGGAGATCCTCCATTTAAATAACACAAGCATCAGTGGAAAGGGTCTGGCTACACTTGCAACACTCAAGCTACTTGAGCGTTTGTCGCTCAATGGAACCGCCCTTGAGAAAACAACTGTGCAGGCCTTAAGTAAGTCTGCATCTTTGCAACAAGTGTTTATATGGAACACGGGCATTCAGCCTGCGGATACGGCAGCACTGCGACGCTTGAATCCCAGCATTCATTGGGACCTGGGCATGCGCAGCGATTCAACCGAGTTCGTGAGATTGACCCCACCGCAGTTTTTGGATCTGCAATCAACTATCTTGAACAAGGGCGACACGCTTGCACTAAAACATCCCATGCCCGGCGTACAAATCCGATACACCATAGATGGTAGTAAGCCAGATAGTTTGTCGTCTGTACGATATACCAAACCGATTGTGATTGACAGTGCGTTTCGCCTGCGCGCCATTACCACAAGAGCGGGATGGCTCACCAGTGATACCATCGATAAAACCATCTTTCTCCGATCTGCGAAACCTGACTTTGCGAAACTGTTGAGCAAGCCTGACTCCAATTATGCATTGAAGGGTATTGAAAGCCTGGTTGATCAAAAAAAAGGTGACATGAACAATATCCGGGAAGACTGGATGGGCTTTCATGGTGTAACCTGCGAGGCCGTTTTCAGATTCAACAGGCCGGTACAGTTCCGGGAACTGGTGGTGAGCATGCTGAAGAAAACCGGGCCGCATATTCTCCCTCCGGATCATCTGGAACTATGGGCTGGCGCGGATTCCCTGCACCTGAAAAAAATTGCAACGATCGTGCCGGTTCAGCCAAAACAATATGAAGCCGATAAAATTGAAGCGCAAAAATTAAAAATCGACGGAACCTATCAATACTTCAAACTTCGCGTGGTGCCGGTAAAAGCATTGCCGCGCTGGCA
>JBKCVJ010000202.1:0-13994 GCA_046317915.1 Sphingobacteriales bacterium | reverse complement strand
CGTTGTGGATTGCCCAGTCGATCGCAGAGTTCAAGGGTGTTGGTAAGATCCTTTTTAATAGCCGCAGCGCCTATGCGTGAGAACATCGGCAGGCGGGCGTAGAGAAATTCAATGGATTCCTGATAATTCAAAAGTCAACATTCAACAATCAAAAATAGTCCTTGTTTTGACTTCTGGTTGTTGAATTTTGAATTAGTTGGTGACCCTGAAATTAAAGATGATCGTACCCAGTGATTCTTCACCGTTGGCGGAAGAGGAGAATTTTATCTGCCTGGCTTTTTGTAAGGCGATGGACCGCATACCCGCATCTGAGGTAGTGGAACCTTTTGGCTGAAAAGAAGCGCTGATCACATTCCCTGCACCATCTACCTTGATGTCCACAGCAACTTTGGCATTCTCGTTAAAATCATCCTGAAACGAAGGCAGCTTACTGATCCGCCTGCCTTGAAGACCTTTTGAAATAGATACACCGCTTTTCCCCGTTCCACCGTTACCGGTGTAACTATCTGAATCAGGATTGCCTCCTGGTTTGCCCTGATCGCCTTTACCACCTGCAATACCCTGGTTGCGGGAATTGTTCCAGGTATCAGCCTCATTACCACCTGTTCCGCTGGCTGTTCCGCCTTTATATGTAGCCTTGGGCTTAAGTGGTGCTGGTTTCGGATTATCTACGATGGCCGGTTTGGGATCGGTGACCTTAACCGGCGTTGTATTTTCTTTCTTAGGAATGTCTTTAGCGTCTGGCTTTTTTACTGCAGGTTTGGGAACCACCGCTTCCGGTGCTTCTTTATCGTTGTCATCGGTCTCCACTTCTTTGGAATCTTCAGCTTCTGTGATCTGTGTTTTAGGTGGGGTATTGACTTCCTGTTCTTCTGCCGATGGCGGACCGGGTATCATCGGAGCAATCTCGCCAAGGCCCTGGTCGCTGTTGCCGAGGTTTACTTCTATCCCTTCTTCCACTGGTTCAATGGCCGGAACCGGTGTTGTCCATGACACCAAAAAGCAAAGAAAAAGCAGGATACCAGTGATGATACCCGTCCATGTAGCTGCTTTAATATTCTTTTGGTTTTCAGACATGGTGATCAGTTTCAAGGATGATGCTAAGGTAAGGCTGATTACATTAAAGGGGCTGTTAAAGTCAACAATGAATGCCTTAGTGCGCAAAATCAGCCAGATAGTTCCCCTTGATCCTTTCCATCGGGGGATTGAAGTATCCAAATTTCAGGTCAGGAAATTCTTCATGGATCAGGTCCATCAATTGCTTGATCCCCATGATCTCACTGGTTTCCGTAATGCCGATCTTGCCCAGGTACCAGTCCGGGTCAATGTTAAAGTTCCGCCACTGGATCATATTGAGCCCGGTCTCACGAATCAGTTTTCTCAACGCTTCATACTCCTCTTCGGTATCCGTCATCCCCGGAAATACAAAGTAATTAATGCTGCTCCATCCATTGTACCGGCGCACCACTTTGAGGCTTTCTACAATGTCTTCAAACTGGTAATTATTGGGCCGGTAATACGCTTCGTAAATATGTTTTCTGGCCGAGTTGGTACTGACCCTGATGGAGTTGAGTCCGGCTTTGCAAAGCGCTTCAACCGCATCCGGTTTAGAACCGTTGGTATTGATATTGATACTGCCTTTATCGGTATGTTTCCTGATCTCAAGGATAGATTCCCGAATGGTTTCCCACATCAATAATGGTTCCCCTTCGCAACCCTGTCCGAAGCTGATCAGTGGGAATGGAGCTGTTTCCAGGTGAGGCACCGTGAACTCCACGATCTCTTCCGCGGTTGGTTTAAAGGTCAACCGGTCTTGCGTGGAAGGAATGGTTTCGTCTTGCGGTTGGAAGGAAATACAGCCGATACAATTGGCATTGCAGGCGGGAGAGGAGGGTACGGGGCATTCCCATCGACCCATAAAAAAATTCCGCGCAGCGGGGCAGTTATAAGTCAGGGCGCAATTATTTGCCAGATGACCAACCAGCCTGTTATGGGGGTAAGCTTTGATCAGTTTTTCCACACCCGTTTCCACTTTGTTGGCGTCAAAGCCCGCACATTCCTGGCGGATATCTTGCTCAATACGTACCGCAGGAACAAAGAACTGATCATTCCGCCATCCAACAGCGGTGTAGCAAAACAACGGGAGGGTTGGAGCCTCAGGCAAAGACTCATAGGCCGCCAAATAAAGTCCGGTATGTGCCGGTGGAATGAAAGCGGCTACGGCCCAGCCTTTATCACAAAGCCGCATTTCACCAGTAACCACATCGATCCCGATGCCTTTTCTGCCCGGCAGCTCATACATTGAGCCGCCGTCTGGGAGGAGGATCCATTCTTCTTCGTCGATGGGAAAAGCATCCCAGCCGCTTCTGCCTACGGCATACAGCGTTTCATCTTCAAAGATGTTGCCCTTCCCGTCTGAATACAGTAAAAACATAGTACAAAGATAGATAGACAATGGGACAATGTGGCAATTTGACAATGCGGCAATTCATTAGGTTGCTACCTTATTTGTTTAGCGCAGTTTGACAGAATGCATTAAACTCTTCCTCGGTCACATCATCGTCTTCGTCATCATCCAGATCATCTGTTTCCTGTTGGAAAAGTTTGTTGTTCTTAAAGTCCATGGTGAGTAGCCCATCCTTGATCAGGACATTGTTCAGCTCATTCCAGTTGATCCTTTTTTTAAAGAGTCCGTCCACCACGATGATCTCTGGGCTGAAACCGATTTCTTGCGGCTTAACGGATTTGCGATATACCAATGATAGAACCATGTAAGCTGCTGCAACCCAGGGTAGTTTAATGATATAAAACAAAACAATGGCAGCCAGTGCAAATGCAAGGGCAAGGTCAGTCTTTTTCTTTTTATTGAACTGTATCAGGCTGCTGATGAAAAGGCCGAAAGAGGTAAGCGCGAATAGCCCAACAATAATCCCATTTTGATCCGTAGTAATAAGATGGTGTAGCAGCATTGCCAGAAAAACAGCGAAGGTCATCAAGGCGATCAATTCCACGCTGCGCCGGTTCTTTTGTTTCAGCACAACCACATAATCGAATACCTTATTGCTTGACCGCATGAATCTCCCTGGATGTGGTGATCAGATTACACAGCTTGAAGAGGATGCGTGCGCCTACGTTTTCATCATATTCATTTGGACTGATGCCCACTTCATTCAGGTCAAAGCCGATGATCTCTCGGCCGCTTTGCAGGATCTTCTTAAAGAGGAAGAACACCTGTTCCGTCTCAAACCCGCCCTGTACTGGCGTTCCGGTGTGCGGGCATAATTTGGGATCTAGGCCATCGATATCAAAGCTGATGTACACTTTTTGGGGCAACTGATTCACGATATCTTCTGAGATCTGCTTCCAGGTTTGTCCGTCGTACTGACGTTCCTTAATGTCTTTATCAAAATAAGTTACCACCCTATGGTTACTGTTACATATATAACCAAACTCACCTGCGCTGTAATCCCTGATTCCCACTTGCACCAGTTTATGCACCTGGGGAATATCTTTCAACACGTTGAACATAATGGATGCGTGAGAGAAAACAAATCCTTCATAAGACTCCCGCAGGTCACAATGGGCATCGATCTGAAGTACTCCAAATTGCTCGTGTTGTTCCGCTAGTGCTTTGAGGTAGCCGTAAGGTGTGGAGTGATCTCCTCCTACCAACCCAACCAGTTTGCCGCGCTGGATCAGTTCACTGGTCTGTTCATACACCCACTGGTTGAGAAATTCCGAACCATCATTCACTTCCACCAGGGTCTTTGACATGAATCGGTTGTTATCAACTATATCTCCCTGGGAGATATAGTTGATGTACAATTCTGCTTCCTTACGGAGATAATCGCTTTTTAACAAAACCTTTTTGTCTGCCTTGCGCATGTAAAATCCATGTTTCCATGCTTCGGGCATGTCCTGATCATAGAGGTCAACCTGCATGGACGCGGTCAACAGATGGTCCGGAGCCCGGGCCGTACCCGCGCGGTAGGAGACGGTGACTTCCCATGGTACCGGCAGCAACACGAGTGCCGCTTCATCTTCGGTAAAGGGGAGGCCAAAAATGTTATTGTTCAGGTTGCTGACAGCGTTAGGGTCAAACTGTGATAAATCAGCCATAGTTGGAAATGCAGGTACGAAATTACACTTTTTTCGATACCCACACAGGGGCCGCGGAATAGTCCATTTAGTTTTAACGGAAAAAGCATTCTGCCCATTTTTGACCTAATTTTGCAAAAGATTTACAGGCCATGAAGAAAATACACATTGTGTTACTGGTAGTGATCGCGATTGTGATCGCAGGCTTGCTCACCCTCACCAAGGATATCACTACATACGATTCCATTGCGTCAGCTAAGAAAAAGGAAGGCAAATATGTACACCTGATTGCCAAGCTGGATCGCTCCAGTCCCGTGGTGTACGATCCTGTCAAGGATCCTAACTACCTGAGTTTCTACGCAGTAGATTCATTGGGTGCCCGTGCACAGGTGGTTTATCGAAATTCAAAACCCACTGAACTGGAACACTCAGACCGTGTTGTATTGAAGGGACAGATGAATGGGGAAGTTTTTGAATGTAAGGAGATCCTCCTGAAATGCCCTTCAAAATACAAGGATGATCCCAATCAACAGTTCAAAGAATTCGAGAAGCCCGTTGCAACAGCTGACTCAACCAAAACCTATTAACCGGGATGCAATACGAAGGTGAACATTTATTGATTGGCCAGATCGGCCATTTCTTTGTCTTATTGTCTTTTGTGGCCTCAATCGTTGCTACTTACGCTTTTTTTAAAGCAGCTCAAACAGAGTTGTCTCCTGAGGGTGCCGGATGGTTAAAATTGGGCCGATGGGCCTTTGCAATCCAGGTGTTTACCATCATCGCTGTTTTTGTGGTACTCTACCTCATCATCTATAACCATTATTTCGAATATAAGTATGCTTACCAGCACTCCAAAAGGAGCCTGGATATGCAATACCTGCTCAGTTGCTTCTGGGAAGGACAGGAGGGTTCATTTATGCTATGGACCTTCTGGCAGAGTATATTGGGCCTCGTAGTGATCCGCACGGCTAAACAATGGGAGTCCCGCGTGATGACGGTAGTGAGTTTATCGCAGATCTTCCTGACTAGTTTTCTCATCGGCATCTATTTCTTCGATATCCGTATTGGCACCGGTCCATTTGTGCTGATGCGAAATGAGTTTCCCGATTCAGACTTATTGCAGGATCCAAACTATCTTTTTAAGTATGTAACTGACGGCAAGGGCCTGAACATCCTGCTGCAAAATTATTGGATGGTGATCCATCCACCCGTTCTATTCCTCGGTTTTGCATCTTCATTGATTCCTTTCGCTTATATAGTGGCCGGACTTTGGAAAAGAGATCACCAGGGCTGGACGAAACCTGCCCTCAGCTGGTCGCTTTTCAATGGCGGTATCCTGGGTCTGGGTATCATGATGGGTGCAGCCTGGGCCTATGAATCGCTCACTTTTGGTGGTTATTGGGCCTGGGATCCTGTGGAGAACGCCTCCCTGGTGCCCTGGATGCTGATGGTGGCGGGGATCCACACATTATTGATCTATCGTTCCACAAGGCACTCCCTGAAAGCAACCTATCTTTTCATACCATCGGGATACCTGTTTGTGTTGTATTCCACCTTCCTCACCAGGACGGGTGTGTTGGGGGATACCTCGGTACACTCCTTCACCGGCGAAGGCAGTACGCTCTATTGGCATCTCATCATCATGATGTTGAGTTTTCTGGCGGTTGCCATTGTGGCTTATTGGAGAGAGAGAAAAAATATTCCGGTAATCAGAAAAGAGGAAAACATGAACTCCCGTGAGTTCTGGATGTTTGTCGGTTCCCTGCTTTTCTTTGTTTCCGCCGCATATATCATCATCCTTACTTCATTACCTTTTTTTAATCAGATACTGGGTACGCAATGGGCCATCGGTCAGGATGTAGAGTATGTTTACAACCGCGTCATGATCCTGGTGATTGTAGTGATCGGCATACTAACCGCCATCACCCAATACTTTAAATACAAGGACACCACCAAAAAATATCTTTGGTCGAATCTGTTGTTGCCAACCATTATCACGCTGGTGCTTTCTGCATTAGTGAGTTTCTTTGGCGGCTTCCATTATGATAAGTATGGTGCAGGCTTCCTTGCGGCCATACACCTGGCGATGTGGGCGGGTATCTATTCGCTGATCGCCAATGGGACTTATATTTTTAAAGTGCTGAAAGGAAATCTTAAAATGGCTGGTGCCTCCATCTCGCATCTCGGATTTGCGTTGATGGTCATCGGTATCCTCATCTCATCGTCCAAAAAAGAACTGATCTCTATCAACAATACAGGCATCGCCATTTCCGGGTTAACTGATGTAAAAGGGAAGGCAGAAAACCCTGCAGAGAATGTAACATTGATTTATGGCGTGCCTACGCCCATGGGTAAATATGTGGTGACCTATGAAGGGGATTCCAGCGTCACGAAAAATGACCGGGTCTATTTCAAGATCAATTTCAAGACTGGTGATACAACCGCTAAGAAAGAAGAGTTCAATATTTACCCCAACGCGTTTTTAGTGAAGGGCGATGAAGGCATGAACCTTTCTTCTAATCCCGGCGCAAGGCATTATCTCACGCGGGACGTGTTTGTGTACATTACTTCTTGGTTAAATCCCAATGCCCAACCGGCGGATACATCCGCATTCAGGAACACCTGGGTGAAGAAAGGGGATACCGTGTTTTATTCCAAGGGATATGTGCTAGTGGATAATATCATCACTGCCAATAAGAATGACAATAAGGATCTGCCCGTGGTGGACAGTGCATGGTTATCTGAACTGAAAGTGATCTCGCAGGATGGCAGAAGATATGATGCAACGCCCGCCTACTTTGTAAAGGATCGCCAACCTTCTGTTAAAGTTGATACCGTTTATACCCAGAACCTTGTGCTGAACATCAATTCGGTGAAAGGTGACGAGATTGAGTTGGGCATCAGGGAATCCAATGCCGTGATGCGGTATATTACGCTGAAAGCCTATGGGTTCCCCTATATTAATGTGCTTTGGGCGGGTACGGTTATCATGGTGATTGGGTTCTTCCTCAGCATGTACCGGCGCCTGAAAGAAAAGCGGGGGTAGGATTTCTCCCTTTGGTTTTGTAATTTCAAACCATGTTACGTGTGGGATTGCGCAGTTGGCTATTTTTCTTCCCCTTAATCCTCGCCCTTAGCACTGAGTTAAAGGGTCAATCGCGCTATGGTTCTAATGATACCATTCTGGTTCCCGTGATCGTCTACAATGGGGATACCATTCCTTACCGCGAGTTAGATATGGTCTTTATCCTGGGAGAGATGACTCCTGCGCAAAAGGAAGCCTTCAAAAAGTGGACGAGATTGCGCAATGCGGTGTACGTCACTTATCCTTATGCATTGCAGGCAAGCTACACCATCAATGAGATCAATTTCACGCTCGGGAAAATCCATAACGATAAAGAGCGGAAGAAATATATTAAGTCGAAAGAGGCTGAATTGAAAAAGAAATTTGCGGACCCCCTCACGCAGTTGTCGGTATACCAGGGGCGGGTGTTGATGAAGTTGATCAACAGGGAAACCAACAACAATTGTTACGAGCTCATCAAAGAATACAAAGGGGGCTTCTCGGCCCGGTTCTGGCAAACGGTGGCCTGGGTTTTCGCCAGCAACCTCAAGCAGGAATATGATCCACGCGGAGACGACCAGGAGATGGAGCTAATTGTGAAAGAAGTAGCCAGGATGTACGGGAGGATGTAATGTGATAATGCGGAAATGCGGAAATGCGGTAATGAAGGAAGCGCGGCCGTGCGTTGCCGGCCTGCGCAGAACCACTCGGAGTAACTGCCGGCACGCCGCAACGCAGGGCGTGCCATCCATCATTACCGCATTGCCACATTGCCGCATTCTCAAATTGTCCAATTGTCTCTCTATCTTTGCAGCATGAAACTAGACATCCTCGCGATCGGAGTACATCCGGATGATGTGGAGCTGGGTTGTTCCGGCGTATTAATTAACGAAATTAAGTTGGGTAAAAAAGCGGGTATCCTTGACCTGACGCAGGGTGAACTCGGTACCAGGGGTACTGTTGAAACCCGCTATGCTGAAGCCGCTGCTGCCGCAAGCATCATCGGCGTACAAGTACGCGAGAACCTGAAGATGCGGGATGGTTTTTTTAAGAACGATGAGGAGCATCAGTTGCAGTTGATCCGTGCTATCCGGAAGTATAGGCCGGATGTGGTGATTGGGAATGTACTGGACGACAGGCATCCGGATCATGGAAGGGCGGGGCAGATGATTGCAGAAGCCTGTTTTTTGTCGGGTCTTGCTAAAATTGAAACAGTTGGGGAGGATGGAAAGGCTCAGGAGAAGTGGAGGCCAAAAATGATATTGCATTATTTGCAGGACTGGTACCATGAACCGGATATTCTCGTCGATATCAGTGATGTGTTTGAACAGCGGATGGAATCCATCAAAGCTTATACCACACAGTTTCATACGAGCCAGGCAGGAGAGGAAGGTCCGCAGACCTATATTTCCACACCTGATTTTCTGGACGCGGTAATTGCAAGAGCCAGGATGCTGGGAAAACGGATCGGCGTGAAGTATGCGGAAGGGTTTATTACCGAGAAGAAAATAGGCATCCGGAGTCTCGATGCGCTGGTGCTGGTGGAGACCTAGGGTATGCGTGGGCGTTAGTTGCTAGTTCTTAAGTAGACATATAAAAAGGATATGAAAGTTAAAGTTGGATTGGTGCAAATGAGTTGCACCGCAGACAAGCAGGCAAATATTGACAAAGCCATCCAGAAGGTGCGGGACGCTGCAGCCAGCGGCGCACAGATCGTTTGTTTGCAGGAGCTGTTCACCTCACTTTACTTCTGTGATGTAGAAGACTATGAGAACTTTAAACTGGCAGAGCCGATTCCCGGTCCTACCACGGATGTACTGGCTAAGCTGGCAGGAGAGCTGGGTGTGGTGATCATTGCTTCCCTGTTTGAAAAACGAGCGCAGGGTTTGTATCACAACACTACGGCGGTGTTGGATGCGGATGGATCTTACCTGGGTAAGTATCGGAAGATGCATATTCCCGATGATCCGGCCTATTATGAGAAATTCTACTTTACGCCGGGTGATCTCGGCTATAAAGTATTCAAGACAAAATTTGCAACTCTTGGGGTCTTGATCTGCTGGGATCAGTGGTATCCTGAAGCAGCAAGAATCACGGCATTGATGGGTGCGGAATTGTTGTTTTATCCTACAGCCATCGGCTGGGCCACGTCTCAGGATGAGGCCACCAATACAGAGCAATACGGGGCATGGCAAACCATCCAGCGAAGCCATGCGGTGGCCAATGGTGTTCACGTGGTGAGTGTAAACAGGGTAGGATTTGAACAGGCGGGAGCCATGAAATTCTGGGGTGGTTCTTTTGTGGCCAACCCGATGGGCGCCGTTCTTTACCAGGCATCCCATGAGGAGGAAGAGATCCATATCATTGAGCTCGACTTAAACAGAACCGATATCACCCGGACGCACTGGCCATTTCTCAGGGATCGCAGGATCGACAGTTATCAGCCGATCACTAAACGGTATATTGACGGGGAATAATGTTAAGAAAGGGTTTGTGGTTAGGAAGTCCTGAATAATCTTTCTACATTCAGGCACCATCCTTAAACAGACTAATATGGATTCAACCCCGGAAGAAGCCAACATTGGCCCTTCGCAGGAGCATGCCTATGCTCCGTATTTCACCCCTCCGCCTGCCAGGTTACGTTCTTTGGATATCATGAAAGGGCTTGTCGTGCTTGTTGGCTTGTTCTTTAGCATTTTTATGTGGGCGGGGATCAGCAAAGGAATGCAAGGGCAAGTGTTGATGCAGAAGCATGGAGCTACACATGTCCTTCAGGTATTGGTGACTTTTTTGGTGGAAGATAAACTACGCAGTTTACTGATCATGGCTTTTGGTGCCAGCATGCTACTGATGCTGGCAAGGCCGCATAAAGACACTCTCTACAGTGCGCAGGAATTGGTGATCAGACGGAATTTTTTATTGTTGGTTTTCGGGATCATCAACGGTATTCTACTGCTATGGCCCATGGATATATTATATGGGATTGGCATTGTGGGTGTGATCTATTTTGCCTTTGCCAGAATGGATAAACGTGGTTTGATGATACTCGCTTTTTTGACCATGCTCATCGGCAGTGGAAAAATATACTGGCATTATCATGATGACCAGACGGCATGGAAAAAATACATTCCGGTTGAGGCGAAAGAAAAAAAGATCAAGGCGGATTCTGCAAAACTGAAAGATAGCCTGAAGACAGGCTTTAAGAAAACGGATACCCTTACCAGGAAAGAAAAAGAATACAAAGACAAGTGGGAGGGCGTTTCCAAGAAGTATGCCTGGGAAAAAAAGAATGATAGCGGTCAGATCAAAGCCTTGCAGGATGGCCGTTGGACGAAGGTATATGATACCCAACTCAAGACAACGCAACAGCGCGAATCCTGGTGGTTCTACCAGTTTGGTTTTTGGTATTTTTCCGCAGCACTTTTGATGGGAATGATGCTATTTAAGGATGGATTTTTTAGTGGGAAATATGCCGCATGGCAGTATTTGGTTTCCTTCCTCATCCTGACAGCCGGCGCGTTTTTTCTATTCAGGTATCGGATGCACGGATGGATGGATGTGATCAAAGATTATCCGGCTTTTGTAAAGAGAAATCCGCTTCCGATGGATTTTTTCAAACCCTTCGAAATGATTTTTGGCGCATTAGCCTATGCATCCGTGATCATGTTTTTTGTGCGCAAACAATGGATGACCAAGTTGGGAGATGTGCTGGTAAAGGTTGGCAGGATGGCACTGACCCTTTATATATTTCAAAGTATTGTGTTGGGCGTGATGATGTACGGATTCGGAATGGGATATTATGCCCGCATCAACCAGAACTGGCTGTACTTTATAGTGTTGGAACTGATCCTGGTACAGGTGGTATTTGCGATCCTGTGGCTGCGCTACTTCCGCATGGGACCTGTGGAGTGGCTGCTAATATCACTGGCAAAAAAGAAACGATTAAAAATAGCTATTAGCTAATAGCTAATAGCTAGTATTGAATAACCATTAACCTCATAACGCTACTATGCAGGCAGAAATCATTTCACCCACACCGGTGGACAAAGCAGAAAGGATCGCATCAGTGGATGTTATCCGGGGCGTCGCCATCCTTGGTATTCTATTGATGAATATCCCCGGGTTTTCCGGCGAGTTTGCGATGTTGTATGAGGCGTTCACCAGCCCCAAAAACAGCGCGGACTATCTGACTGCGGCAACCATTTTTTCCTTTTTTGAAGGAACCATGCGTGGGTTGTTTTCTATGTTGTTCGGTGCAGGCATGTTGCTGTTTATCTTGAATAAAAAAGACAAGCCTTTCGGCACTACCGTCACAGAATATTATTTCAGGAGACTCGCATGGCTGGTGGGTTTTGGTCTCCTGCACGCCTATGTTTTTCAATGGACGGGAGAGATCCTTTTCTTTTACGGACTGATGGGGATGATCCTTTTTCCTTTCCGGAATCTATCCGCAAAGTGGCTCTGGGCATTGGGATTACTTTGTATTGCGCTTAATTTTTACAAGGTCCAGAATGGGAATGATGAACAGCGCATGTTACGGGTAAATTATACCGCCGCACTGGTTGCCCAGCAAGAAAAAAAGGAACTGACGGAAGAGCAACAGGGGGCACTGGAAGGATGGCCGGAGATGGAAAAAAACTTTAAGGTAGATAGTTTTCAACTTCAGGAGAATGTGGCAAAAATGCGGGGCTCATATGGTGACGTATTTGAGTTTCAGTATCCAAGAAGCGCAGGGGGTGAGGTAAACTATACCTATCATGGGCTTTTCGATATTCTTTGCATGATGTTCATTGGTATGGCTCTGTTTAAAATGGGATTCCTATCCAATCGTTCCAGCACCAACACATACTGGCTAATGCTCTTGCTTGGATATGGCATTGGTATACCGATGGGGTACATTTATTTTCATGGCTTTGAAAGCCTGCTCCTGTCGCCCGGAAGATTTTTTGACAGTTACACGGTGGCGCCAAGCCAGTTATATGATATCAGAAGGGTGCTGCTTTGCCTTGGGCATATAAGCCTTTTGATGCTTATCTACCGAAGTGGTTGGCTGAATTGGCTGATGCGTTCCCTGGGTTCGGTTGGACAGATGGCCTTCACCAATTATTTTATGCAGACGGTTTTCTGCACCTTTTATTTTTTCGGCTATGGATTGGGCAACTACCAGAAACTTAGTTTTCATCAGATCTATTATGTGGTGGCTGCTATCTGGTTGTTTCAACTGATCATTTCACCGATCTGGCTAAAGTATTTTCGTTTCGGCCCATTTGAATGGCTATGGCGGTCACTTACTTACTGGAAAAAACAACCAATGAAGTTGTAGAAATGGGTTATTATCTTGCATGCTTATTCCAGAATCATGCAAACGCCTTCAACTTTAGGATACTATTTTCCCGCGGAATTTGCACCACATACCGCTACCTGGCTGAGCTGGCCACACAAGGAAGCGTCATGGCCAGGGAAGATACATACCATTTTTCCGAGGTATACAGAATTCGTCAAATACCTCTCCTTTTCTGAGCGGGTATGCATCAACGTGAGAGACGAGGCCATGAAGCAATTTGCATTGGAGCAGATCTCCGCAGCAGGTGCTGACCTTTCAAAAGTGAGTTTCTATTTTCATCCAACAAACGATGCCTGGTGCCGTGATCACGGTCCGGCTTTTCTCATCAATCCCACTGCGGAACAAAAAAAGGTGGTGGTTGATTGGAACTACAATGCATGGGGAGGGAAGTATCCGCCTTTTGATTTGGACGATGTTATTCCAACGCTGATTGCCGGGAAACTTGGTTTGCCAGTGTTCAATCCAGGAATCATTATGGAAGGCGGCTCTGTTGATTTTAACGGAAAAGGTACTGTTGTCACCTCAAAGCAGTGTTTGCTGAATGAAAACCGAAACCCACATCTTAACCAGGCACAGATCGAGCAATACCTGATGGATTATTATGGTGTACAGCAGGTTTTATGGGTTGATGAAGGGATCATCGGAGATGATACGGACGGTCATATTGATGACACCGTTAGGTTTATCAATGAGGATACAGTGATCACCGTTGTAGAAGAAGACAAGGAAGACGAGAACTATGAGATCCTGCAGCAGAACCTGCGGCAGTTAAAGGAGATGCGCCTGTTAAATGGCAAAGCCCTGAACATTGTGGAATTGCCGATGCCCGACGCTGTGATCTGGGAAGACCAACGCCTGCCTGCTTCTTACGGTAATTTCTATATCTGTAATAAATATGTCATCGTTCCAACCTTTCGTCAAACCAAGGATGATAAGGTGTGCAGCATCATTCAGCAGTGTTTCCCCAAACATGAAGTAGTGGGTATTGATTCAACAGATATCATCTGGGGACTGGGCAGTTTTCATTGTCTGTCGCAACAAGAACCAGAGGTTTAGAGAGCAGTTGACTTGTTACTATTTTACTGCCTCGCTAAAATAGCCATGTTTTCGGTTGGAAATGAGATTCTCAACGGTCCATTCTACCCTTTCCTTTTGGGCGTGCTTGCGAACATGGCAATCCTTTACACTGCATATATAGCACGAGAAATCCAGGCATCCATCCGTATGTACAAACAGTTCAACGGCTTCACCAAACTCTTTTTTGATGAGTGCACTGAGTTGGTCTATTTCCGCATGGGCCTGGTGAACATTCAGGTACCAGGGTACGGTGAGGTGTGCATCCAAATGCAGTACTGAGCCGTATTTAATGATCCGCACGTTGTGCACATCGATCCAATTTGTATTTCTGTTGCGATTGAGGAAATCTACCAATTTCGATAACAATTCTGTATCAGCCTTATCCATGATGCCTTCCACGGACTGCCTGAT
>JBKCVJ010000201.1:0-3690 GCA_046317915.1 Sphingobacteriales bacterium | reverse complement strand
CAGGAAACCAGTACGGAGACCAGTTACATTGGTCAGGCCGGCGTATGAACCACCGCGCCTTGTATCGGCAGCTTCAAACTTATCGTAGAAATCAGCCAGGGTTGTGAAACCGTTCCAGCCGCTGGGCCTTTGGTTATAGTGCAGCGTGCAGAACCAATTGAACCTGTTGTTACCACCCCTTACACCAATAGTATTCTCCAGGGTGTAGATCAGTTCCTTAGAAGCTGAGTTGTTATTGGGCGCAAAGTTTGTAAAGAAATTATCTGACAGCGCATACCTTGAGTTGCCAAGGATTTGATCAGCCAAAGTAATCACCTGATTCATATCAGCTGCAGCAAACGTTGGGGTAACGCGGTTAGCATAAACACCTCTGTTTAGGTAGGCTTTCATCAAAAGCGTGCGAGCCGCATCTTTATTGGCAATCCAGGTGCTGCTGCCAGCGTTAGGCAGATCTGTCAGTGCCGCATTTGCTTCTTCGATTACTTTATTGGCTGCTTCTGCGCCTTTTAAAGTTAAAGGAAGCTGCTTCAGATCTTTCAGGTCAGCCCTGAAAGGAACCTGATCATACAGATCCAATACGAGGAACACAGACAGTGCGCGGATGAACTTGGCCTGTGCTGCTTCAGAAGCAGAAGGGCTTTGTTCCAGTACCGCTGTTGCAGAGAACTGTGCAGTCAGCAAAGAGTTGAATGTATTCCTTACAATGCTATGATCTGCATCCCACTGGTGGTTGTGGATTACACGCCATACACCGTTATCATCCCAGTCTGGACCCCTGGTTGGGCCGAGGGCTTCGTCAGAAGAATGCTCTTCCAATGCCCAAACAACGTCCTGAGTTTGGAGTCCGCCCAGGGAGTTATAGGCACCCTGGAGCAAACCCGCGGCGGTGGCTCGCTGGAAGTTAACAGCATCTCTCTGTGTTTCTTCCAGTTTAGTACAGGACACAGCAACTGCTGCGCCAAGTACCACGGTTAAGTATTTAAGTTGCTTCATAAACTGTTTTCATTAAATGATTATAAACCAAACGTCAGACCTAAGAGAATTGTTCTAGCGGAAGGATAAGGAATATACTCGATACCCGCAGAAGGGATACCATTTACATTTTTATCTACGTTAACCTCAGGATCAAAGCCAGTGAACTTGGTGATCACGAACAGGTTTTGACCAGTGAGGGTTACCGTTACATTTTTGAACGCATTACCCAGATTTCCAATTCTGTATCCAATTGTTGCGTTAGCCAGTTTCAGGTAATCGCCTTTCTCCAGAAAACGGGTAGAAGGAGCGATCGCGTTAGACAGATTCTCACCAGTACCGGGGATAGCAGCTGAAATATTCCTTGTACCCAGGTTACCCACGTTGATCACGGAGTTCGCTGTGTTGTTGTACAGGTAATGTCCAGCAGCACCGTTCATGTTAGCAGATGCAAAGAGCTTCTTCCATGTCAGATCTGTACTGATACCATAAATCCTCGTAGGGTTGGGTGAACCTGAATAGAAAAGTTTCTCATTATCGGCATAAATGCTCTGACCAGTTGTTTTGTCGAATCCTTCAAACTTCCTCAGGTAGTAAACGTTCAACGGTTGGTTGCCAACAATCAATTGTGATGTTGCACCAGAGATACCCTGACCGTTCAGCGCACCTGTCTGATAAGAACCATTCAGATCTTTCACCTCATTTTGAAGGAAGGCGATGTTACCACCCAGGTTCCAGGAAACATTTTCTGTCCTGATGATGTTGAAGTTCAGAGACAATTCCACACCCGTATTCACGATGCTCGCCGGCAGGTTCTGCCAGATCACACCAGAAGCGGGAGCAGGAGCAACAGGCGTTGCTGCAAACAGTGGATCGGTTGTCTTCCTGTTGAACCAGTCAACGGAACCAGTGACCCTGTTGCTTGCAAAACCAAAGTCCAGACCCACGTTAACCATGGTGTTGGTTTCCCATTTCACATCAGGGTTTTCGAAGTTGTTAACCGAAGTATTGTCGCCGATACCGATGGATACAGTCCGCTGAGACACACCAGAGGGGAACTCCTGGTTACCAGTTATACCCCAGCTTGCCCTGAGTTTCAGGTTGCTGATGGCTTTGCTGGAACTAACGAAACTTTCGTTAGAGATGTTCCATGCACCGGATACCGCGGGGAAAACACCGTATTTATTGTTGGCACCGAATTTTGAAGAACCGTCCCTACGAACCGTTCCCATCAGGATAAACCTGTCTCCGAAAGAGAACTGGGCACGAGCGAAGAGCGACTGAATCTCGCTAACCGGAGGTGCGTATGAGAATATGTTCCTGTCGGCAGCTGGAGAGTTCTGCATGTAATCCGTGTAATCCAATTGAGGATAATCGAAGAACCTGTTGGCTTGCATACCGCTGCCTTTGAAGTCATAGCGGAGATATTCATAACCAACTACCGCATTCATGTTGATATTCTTGGTCAACTGCGGAGTATAGCTCAATGTGTGGGTAAGGGTCTGGTTCACGGAACGGTTGTTACCGATCTGTGCAGAACCAAGGTTACCAGTGAAATTGAGCCAGTTTCTCATAGATGTACGCCTTTCTGCCGTGCTGTAATTCACAGCGTACAACATCCGATACTCTAAGTTCCTAAGGATCTTGTAGCTAGGTGAAATATTGGCAATAATGTTGTTGAGGCTGGTTTTATCACTATACGCAGCAATCATAGCCAGCGGATTGATTGTGGTTGCACCAAGCTGGTTGTTTATCCAGATAGAGTCATTGGGTTTCCTCAGCGGGTGCGTGGGGTTCCACTGCAGTGCCTGACCAATCAAGCTACCCTGGAAACCAGAGGTATTACCGATGGGAGCCTGGTCAGTAAGTGTGTTACCGAAAATGATATTAAAATCAAGACCCAAACGCTTGCTCTCAGTAAACTTAAAGCTGGAAGCCAAATTTGCAGTGATCTTCTTGAAACCAGACTCGATGATGATACCTTCCTGGTTCATATAACCTACTGACAAACGATACTTGCCATTGTCGTTACCACCAGATACCGCAACATTGTAGTTCTGGGTGAATGCAGATCGGGTGATCTCATCCATGGCATTTACATTTCCACCATAGTCTCCGGCTGTAAGGTTGTACTCTTTCAACGCTGCCCTGTAACCCGCAGCGTCCAGCACCTTGATCTGGCGAAGCATATTGGCTACGCCAACCTGGGTAGTGAAATCAATTTTAGGTGCACCAGTGCTACCTTTCTTCGTAGTGATCACGATAACACCATTTGCACCACGTGAACCATAAATGGCCGTGGCAGAGGCGTCTTTCAGGATGTCCATCGAAGCAATGTCAGCAGAGTTGATGAAGTTGAGTGGGTTGTCACCAGGTGATGAACCCAGTGCGTTATCCAAACCTGGTTGAGTGCTACCACCTGAGAGGGGAACACCATCCACAACAATCAAAGGCGAGTTACCAGAACGGATAGAGGAGATACCCCTGATCCTGATGGTAGACGCACCGCCGGGAGCACCCGTGTTGTTGATCACCTGCACACCCGCAACCTTACCTTGGATCAGGTTGTCAGGAGATGCAAATACACCCTGGTTAAAATCTTTGGCTTTAACAGAGGCTACCGCACCTGTAAGATCCCTCTTCCTTGCCGTACCATAACCTACAACCACAACCTCATTCAAACTGGATTGTGTGGGCGTGATACTAACATCAACGGAG
>JBKCVJ010000200.1:0-14588 GCA_046317915.1 Sphingobacteriales bacterium | reverse complement strand
TGAGTAAGATGCGCGGATTCCAGCCGAAGCATTTTTCTTTCAACGTGGATGGCGGCAGGTGCGATACCTGTAAGGGCGAGGGCGAGCAATTGGTGGAAATGCAGTTCCTTGCAGATGTGCACCTGGTTTGCGAAAGCTGTGGCGGAAAGCGCTTCAAAGAAGAAGTGCTGGAAGTGACCTTCAAAGAAAAAAGTATTCACGACATTCTCGAATTGAGTGTAGATGAAGCGATGGCTTTTTTTGCCGATAAGCCAGATATCGCCAAGCGAATAAAACCCCTTCAAGACGTAGGGTTGGGTTATGTGAAGTTGGGTCAATCATCTGCAACACTATCTGGTGGGGAGGCGCAGCGGGTGAAGCTGGCCTCATTCCTGGGCAAAGGAAAAGCGCAGGGCCATATCCTTTTCATATTTGACGAACCTACCACAGGTTTGCATTTTCATGATATCCATAAACTGCTGGCTTCCTTCAATGCACTAATTGAGCAGGGGCATTCCATTCTTGTGATTGAGCACAATACAGACGTGATCAGGAGTGCAGATTGGCTGATAGACCTGGGACCGGAAGCGGGTGACGAAGGTGGAACCCTGGTTTATGCAGGAGTGCCTTCAGGGATTACGAAAGTAAAGAGCAGTTGGACGGGCAGGATGCTCAGGTGAGGATTGAGAAGTACTCGGCAACAGCTTGGTGCGGTGTATTCGCCTCTATGTGATACTTGCCTTTTAGTAAGCTGATCAGATGGGATAGTTCTTCACCTTCGATAGCCAGATACGATGTCTGGATATTTACAGAAACAAAATACTGCCCACAGATCTGTTGGTACCATCCGGCAGGGCATACCAGTACAAGCTGTGCAAATTGGTTTCTTAGCTGTGCATCATTAAGTAACAACTCGTTGGCGAGAAGAACGCCCCTGGGTGGGAAATAATCCTGGCGGTTTCCGAGGGCTTCTTCAAGAAGTTGCAGGCCATTGCCGGCATTCTCATCCCCTGGGATCACAAATAATACTTTTCTGGCTTCGTGTTTGTGACGGAATTCTATGCTCCAGGGCCATTCGCAGGATAAATCTTCTTGAAAATACATGTGTAAATAATAGGGTACGGATTGCTGTTAGTAATACGTTGATTGTATTTGATTTAGTGTGTTTGGGGATAAGTTAAACAGCGTTTTCCTCAGATAATTATTTACCTAATATATAACGGTAAGCATTAGACGAATTCCAAAGCTTGCATTGGATGCTTTAGTTTACGAGGCGTAGAATGAATTACTGCTTGCCTTAATGAACAATGACCACCATATGGTGGTCATTGAAAAAAGGTTTAGTGCGTTAATATGCGCATCGGGATCGGTATCCGTTTGGGTGGAAGCATGATCAACGCAGCCGCTCCAGACTTTTGATCAGTTTCTCGTCTTTACGGATACCGAGGATGGCGAGGAAGAAAAAGACAACCATCAAAATGGGCATGATAGCGCCAAATTTCCATGAACTCTGTTGCAGGTTCAGTGTGGTCTCGTAATTGTTGGCGATATATATTTCAAGACCAACCAATACAATGGACAACAGAAATCCCAGCCATGCAAGATTTTTCTGGAGGTTCCTGTTTTTGAACATGAAAATGGCAACCAGGGCCAGCAAAACAGTAGCGATGTTTGCAGCGAAATAGAGCAGGTTTTCCGTGCCCACGAAACTCTTCAGGCTTCCATCCTGCAAAATGCCCGTCCAGATTGGCAGTTTATACGTGAGTGCACCGGCAACCGCTGCAAGCAGCAGCCATACACTTTGAATACGTTGAATCATACAATATTTTTATGAAATAAAAATAACCATTAGCTACTTGCTATTAGCTAATAGAGTGGGAATTGTTGCATCAAATCTTTTACTTCCCCCTTAACTGTTGTGATCACTGTTTCATTATCGATATTCATCAGGACTTTATCAATCAGTGACACCACGGTTTCCATATCCTTTTCTTTCATACCCCTGGTAGTGATGGCAGGTACGCCTACACGAATACCTGAAGTGACAAATGGGCTCTTATCGTCAAAGGGCACCGCATTTTTATTCAGGGTAATATGCGCCCTGTCAAGCGTTTCCTGCGCCTTCTTACCGGTGATGTTTTTGTTTCTTAGATCGATCAGCATAAGGTGGTTATCCGTACCACCGCTGATGATCTGGTAGCCACGGGACACGAGCGCTGCTGCCATTGCCTGGGCATTGGACTGGATTTGCATGGCATAATGGGTAAAGTCATCGCTCAAAATTTCGCCAAACGCAATCGCTTTTCCGGCAATGACATGTTCCAGCGGACCACCTTGCGTACCGGGAAACACTGCCATATCCAGCAGGTTACTCATCATGCGGATATTGCCTTTCACGTCTTTCAATCCAAATGGGTTTTCAAAATCCTTGCCCAGGAGGATGATGCCACCGCGCGGTCCACGAAGTGTTTTATGTGTAGTGGATGTTACAAAATGACAGTAGTTGAACGGAGATGCCAAAAGACCTTTTGCAATGAGTCCGGCAGGATGCGCAATATCGGCCATCACAAATGCACCTACTTCATCTGCTACTGCACGGATCCTTGCATAGTCCCAATCCCGGCTGTAGGCTGATGCGCCACAAATGATGAGTTTGGGTTTGTGTTCACGGGCCTGTTGTTCCAGCATCTCATAATCAACCAATCCATCTTCCCGGCGGACACCGTAAAATTTTGCGTTATAGATTTTACCGCTGAAATTCACGGGTGAGCCATGGGTCAGGTGACCGCCCATCGAGAGATCAAGACCTAGGATGGTATCCCCGGGCTGCAATATCGCCAGCATTACTGCAGCGTTGGCCTGTGCACCACTGTGCGGTTGCACATTTGCGTATTCACAGTTGAAGACTTGTTTGATCCTGTCGATAGCCAGTTGCTCCACCTGGTCCACAATTTCGCAGCCTCCATAGTATCTTCTGCCGGGATAGCCTTCTGCATACTTATTGGTCAGTGAACTTCCCATGGCCTTCATAACATCCAGGGAGGTGAAGTTTTCTGAAGCGATGAGTTCAATACCGTTCCGCTGGCGTTCCAGCTCTTTTTCGATGAGATCAAACACTAAGTTATCCATGGCCGCAAAAATAAGCCAATTCCCTATTCTGAAAGCCGCAGGGAACCACCAATCGGAGATTTCCTACCTTTGCCAAATGAAGGCGATCATTCCGGTAGCAGGCGCAGGTACCAAACTGCGTCCCCATACATATACCCAGCCCAAGGCCCTGATCCCGCTGGCAGGCAAGACGATCCTCAGTATTATCATCGATCAATTGCTGGACGCAGGCATCCAGGAGTATGTACTGATCACAGGGTACCTTGGGGATAAGATCCAGGATTATGTGAAAAAACAGTATCCTCAGATCAAGGTTCATTTTATCACACAAAATGAAAGAAAGGGCCTCGGGCATGCCATTTACCTGACCAGGGAGGTTGTTGGAAACGATGATCTGTTTATTGTATTGGGCGATACCATTTGTGAATATGATGTCAAGGATTTTCTTTCGCAATCCGGGTCCGTGCTGGGGGTGAAAAAGGTAGACGATCCGCGGAATTTCGGTGTGGCGGAAATCGATGAACAAGGTGTGATCACCCGCGTGGTGGAGAAGCCGCATATCCCGAAGTCTAACATGGCACTCGTTGGACTGTATAAGATCAGTGATACCGAAAACTTGTTCAACTGTTTATCAGGCCTGATCCAGAAAGATGACCTCGGCCAGGATGAAACCAATCTGACAGATGCGTTGGAGTGTATGATCAAGGCTGGGTCAAAATTTTCTCCCTTTAAAGTGTTGAACTGGTTTGATTGTGGAAAGAAAGATACCCTTTTGGAAAGCAATGCAACGCTCCTGAAGAAGTTTGGTGGGGTGGTGGCCGAGGAGCACAATTTTGAGAACATCATTATTATTCCACCCGTGTCTATTGCACCGGGCTGTGAAATACGCAACTCAATCATCGGCCCCAATGTGGCCATTGGCGAAAAGACCTACATCAATTATTCTATCGTTAAGGACTCCATCATCGGGTCATTCACTAAACTGTTTGATGTAGTGCTGCACGACTCCATCATTGGAAGTGACACAGAGATCAAAGGCGAGACGAGAACCCTAAATATTGGTGATAATACGGAGATCGATTTGGGGTGAGCATTGGCAATTGACAATTGGCAATTAACAATTGGTTATGGAGAACCGGATTTCTGACCTTTTTAGCATTAAATATCCTCTTATCCAGGCCGGGATGGTCTGGGCCTCTGGTTGGCAGTTAGCCACTGCCGTTAGTAATGCGGGTGGACTTGGTTTACTTGGATCCGGATCGATGTATCCCGATGTTTTGAGGGAGCAGATCCGTAAATGCAAAGCCGCTACGGACAAGCCCTTTGGCGTGAACGTTCCCATTTTGTATGCTGATATTGAAAAGCACATCGCTATTATTCTCGAAGAGAAAGTGCCGATCGTGTTTACATCTGCGGGTAACCCCAAGACCTGGACACCGGTGTTGAAAGACGCGGGGATAAAGGTTGTGCATGTGGTGAGCAGCAGCAAATTTGCCGTGAAATCACAGGAAGCAGGGTGCGATGCAGTGGTGGCGGAAGGATTTGAAGCGGGCGGGCACAATGGGCGCGAAGAAACCACTACGATGGTGCTGGTGCCGTTGGTGAAGGCAGCAGTGGATATTCCGGTGATTGCGGCAGGAGGTATTGCAACAGGCCGGCAGATGCTGGCGGCCATGGTATTGGGTGCCGATGGGGTGCAGATCGGATCCAGGTTTGTAGCTTCTGACGAAGCATCCTCTCATTTAGCATTTAAGGAGGCAGTGATCAAAGCGCAAGAAGGGGACACACATCTGATGATGAAGGACGTGGTTCCTGTACGCTTGTTAAAGAATAAATTTTACGAGGATGTCAAAGCTGCCGAGCAGCGCTGTGCAACTAAGGAAGAGTTGATTCAGCTTTTAGGAAGGGGGCGTGCAAAAAAAGGAATGTTTGAAGGGGATATGGTGGAAGGGGAGTTGGAGATTGGGCAGGTGGCAGCGGGAATAGATAAGATCATGCCGGCAGGGGAAATTGTTGCTGAGCTAATACATGAGTACAATGAGGCAATTCGACAATGCGGCAGTGCGACAATGTAGGAAGCGCGGCCGTGCGTTGCCGGCCTGCGCAATGCCAAATGCCTTTATCCCTTATGACTTAAACGCCCACTTAATCATTTCTTTCCATGATGGCTTCTTGCCATACATCAGAATACCTGTGCGGTACACTCTTCCTGCAAACCAGGTGGTGAAAAGGAACCCGCCAATCAGCGAAAGCATTGACAAGGCAAGTTGCCAGTAGGGCACCGTATCAGGCACGCCAAACGGAATTCTTCCCATCATAACAATGGGTGAGGTGAAAGGTATGATGGAACCCCAGACCGCAACGGGGCTGTTTGGGTTTTGTAAACTGCTGGTCAGAATGATGAAACCGAAAATGATCGGCATGGTGATGGGCAGCATCAGTGATTGTGCTTCTTGTGGATCTTCGTTAATCACTGAGCCGATGGCTGCAAACAGGGAAGCATAAAATAGGTAACCGCCGAGGAAGTAGAATAAAAACGATGGAATGATCACCCACCAATTAGCGCCTTCTGTGATGGTTGTTTTTGCCTGAAGGAGTTTGAGTGCCATGGTATTATTAGCTTCGCCTGGCAGATTCTGTTGTGCTTGTTGTGCCTCCTGAACCTGCTGTAAAGTTTCAGCAGGTAAAAACAACTGCACTGCGGTGAAGATTAGCATGATCAAACCTATCCAGAGCAGGAATTGGGTAAGTCCTACGGCTGCAATACCAATGATCTTGCCAAACATTAGTTCAAAAGGTTTGCAGGAAGAGACAATCACTTCAGCAATCCTGTTGGTTTTTTCTTCAGCAACACCACGCATTACCATCGCCCCAAAAATGAACATCGTCATATAGATCAGGATGCCACTGCCAAATCCAATACCGTAAGCCAGTCCGGCGTTTGCCTGTTTGGCTTTGCCGTCTTTTTCCAGCACCACATTGGTTAACTCAACTGCATTGTCTGTGGCCTCTGATATGGAATCTAGGGTTGTTTTTTGAATACCTCTTTCCTGCAGAAGATGACTTTCTACTGTTTTGTTAAGTTGCTTTCTGATATAGCTTTTGGATTCTAACCCAACTTGTTTGCTGGAGATGAGTTTGTATTCTGTGCCGTTGCCGGGGAGGTAGAGGATGCCATTGTAGCCTTTTGATGCATAGTTCAGGCTATCTACTCCTGCGTCAAAACTGAAGATCACAGAATTGGAATCGCTCTTCAGATTCGCCTTGAAATAACCAGGGTCATTGACTACTGCAATCCTTTGTTTCTCCCTTGATTGGATCGCAAAAAAGGTGGAGCCTGCAATAAACAACACCATGACCAGGGGCAGTAAAAATGTTGACAGCAGGAAGGTCTTATTCCTGACGCGGGTGAGGTATTCACGTTGTATGATGATCCAGATCTTACTCATGATAATGGGTTAAGCGTTGACTTTTTCAAATTGACGGGACAGCGGCGTGGATTCTACCTGACGGATAAAGATCTCATTGAGGGAAGGGAGAATCTCGTTGAATGCATGGATCTTCAAGTCCTTGTTGATGAAATACTGGAGTATATCGTTGGTCGTGAATCCTTCCGTCTTCTTTATGACCAGTTCATGATCTTCTTTATCTACAACCTGGAAAAGGTGAATGGCAAGGTGTTCTGCCTGGATCTTGTTTTCAAATTCAACACGGAACAGGTCTTCCTTAAAATCGTTTTTTATTCCCTTCACGGTGCCGTCCAGGATTTTCTGTCCACGGTTTACGAGAACAATATGGTCACAGATCTCTTCAACCTGTTCCATCCGGTGGGTACTGAAAATAATGGTATGTCCGTCCTTGGCCATCCGGAAGATCTCATCCTTGATCAGGTTGGCGTTCACGGGATCCAATCCACTGAAGGGTTCATCCAGGATGATCAATTCAGGTTCATGTAATACCGTGGTGACAAACTGCAGTTTCTGGCTCATGCCCTTGCTCAGGTCCTCTACTTTTTTGTTCCACCAGCTTTCCATCCCAAACTTGATGAACCATTGTTTGATCTTGTGGGTTGCGTCAGCTTTGCTGAGGCCTTTAAGCTGCGCAAGGTAGAGTGCCTGCTCACCGATCTTCATGCGTTTATACAAACCACGCTCCTCCGGCATATAACCAATGGCAGCCACCTGGCCCACGGGATTGTAGGGTTGCCCGTTGAGAAGGATCTGTCCCTCGTCCGGATAAAAAATTCCCGTTATCATCCGAAGCAGGGTGGTTTTGCCTGCACCGTTGGGTCCCAGCAGACCGAAGATCGAGCCTTTTTGAATGGAAAAACTGATATCGTCCACGGCTTTTTGCGTGGCGAAATACTTCTTCAGGTTTTTAACCTCTAACAGATTCTGCATACGCTAAGTTAGTAGCATAAAGTTAGCGTATGTTACGTGCGGATGATAAATTATTTAGATAGAAGAGCTATGGCTCTTGCAATTTTTTGCCCGTCCATCGCGGCGCTGACGATGCCGCCTGCATAGCCCGCACCTTCCCCGCAGGGATATAGATTTTCCAGCTGGGGATGCTGCAGCAGCTCATTTCTGGGTATGCGTACGGGTGAGGAGGTCCTGCTTTCTGTGGCAACCACCACAGCATCATTGGTAAGATAACCCTGCAATTTTTTACCGAAATGCCGGAAGCCTTCCTGCAATCTTTTATGGATGAACGGTGGGAGCACATCAGAAAGTTGCGTACTCGCCAGGCCGGGCACGTATGAACAGTTGGGTAGGGAGGATGAAAATTTATTTCGGGTGAAGTCTTCCAGCCTTTGCGCAGGAGCCACAAATTTCCCGCCACCGGTAACATATGCTTTCTCTTCAACTAGGTTTTGAAATTCCATCAGCAGTAATGGATCATCAGGGATGGATTTCAACGTTGGAAAAAACTTTTGTGTAGCGTTTTCCAGAATATCTTTTGCAGTCACTTCCACCACCATACCCGAGTTAGCATACGGGTTGTTTCGCCTGGAAGGACTCCATCCATTCACCACAAGTGCGCCCTGTGTGGTTGATGCCGGTGCGATGATGCCTCCCGGGCACATGCAGAAGGAGAATACACCTTTGCCATCTACCTGCTGTACGAGGGAGTAGGAGGAAGGTGGAAGGTGGAAGTCCCTGGTGTTACACTTGTATTGAATACTGTCAATCAATGCCTGCGGATGTTCCACTCGCACGCCCAACGCAAAGGGTTTGCTTTCAATTAGGATGTCCTTTTGGTGGAGCATTTGAAAGATATCCCTGGCGGAGTGGCCCGTGGCAAGGATCATAGCATCGGCCTTTATTCGTTTGCCCGTTGACGTTAGGGCTGAATGAACCCGTCCGTCCCGGATATCCATATCCGTTAGTCGATCATTGAACATCACTTCTCCGCCACAGTGAATGATGTGTTCCCTGATGGCGGTGATGATCTGCGGCAATTTATTGGTGCCGATATGGGGGTGTGATTCATAAATGATCCTGTCATCGGCCCCAAACTGCACGAGCAGGTTCAGGACCTTATCGATATCCCCTCTCTTGCTGCTGCGCGTATAGAGTTTACCATCACTGTAGGTTCCGGCGCCACCTTCCCCAAAACAGTAATTGCTGTCTGGGTTCACGGTGCCTTCCCGGTTCAAGGCAGCTAGGTCCCGGCGGCGTTCACGAACGTCCTTGCCTCTTTCGATGATGATCGGTTTGATCCCTAATTCAAGTAGTTCCAGTGCGGCGAATAGCCCGGCGGGTCCGGCCCCAACAATCAGCACCTGCTGGCTCGCATTCTGTACATTTTGGGAACGCAGCGGATCAAGATGTCTGGGCGTGAAAGCTTCGCCAATGGATGCCATCACCGTAAGGTTAATACATATGTTACGGCTGCGGGCGTCTATGGATCTTTTGAGGGGATAAAAGCCGGTGATGTCTTCGGGCTGCAGGTGTTCTGCAGCGGCGATGGCGGCTTTGACCGTTTCAGGGTCATCAGCTGCAGCGGGACTGAGGCGAAGGGCGATTTTTTTTTGCATGTCACACTTTATCCAGTTGGAAGGTGGAAGTTTGAAGGTGGAAGTACGCGCTCCCAGCTTCCACCTTCAAACTTCCACCTTCCAACTTAGAAAGGAAGGTCATCAGCCTCTCCACCCTGTGGTAAATCATTATATGCGGGTGGCGGCGGCATGTCAACCGGCGCGCTCTGCATGCTTGTTTGTTCAATGCGCCAGGCGTCAAGGTTGGTTATATAGTTGGTATTGCCGTTTTTCTCCCATTTGGTGCCTTTGATGTTGAAATGCACCTTGATCTGGTCTCCGATATTGAAGCGGTCAACCAGGGATGTACGATCCTGGATGCTCTGGAACTTGATGTAGTTGTTGACCGTGCGGCCACCGATATCTTCTGTAGTCTCTATCACAAACTCCCTTGTGCGGAAAGTCTCTGTCCTTTGTACAGTATCAAACTTGGCGACCAGTTTTCCGGTGACGTCAAAACCCATAAGTAAATAATTTCGCCAAAGGTACCGCTATAATTTAGGAAGCCGGGGGGATAGAAAAAATCTTTTTTAGCGGGCGATTTGAATACCTTCAATGAACATGAAAAGGAGATTAGTAACGCACCTGTTGATCCTGATGGTACTGGTGTCTTGCCATACCAGTTATCACCCTTCATCTGTGGCTTATAAAGATTATTCCATCGAAGGGATTGCCATCCAGGACCCTTCGTATAATAATTACCTGAAACCATTCCGGGATAGCATGGAACTACGGATGAACGAGACGGTAGGTTTAGCCGCCAGGCGGATGGATATCAAGCGGCCGGTGACCACTCTCGGAAATTTCCTTGCGGATGCCTACCTGACCATGACCAGGGAGAAACTGGGCCTGAAAGCTGATCTCGCTGTGATGAACATGGGGGGTATCCGAAAGCCTTACGTGGAATCCGGACCCATTACCAGGGGGATGGTTTTTGAGATCATGCCTTTCGACAATACGATCACTGTGGTGACGGTGAAAGGAGACCTTTTAGTGAAATATATCGAAAGCACCATGGCTGATGGCGGGGGCGTTTCGGGGTTTGGTTTCAGAATGGATGGGAAGATGGTGCGTGATATCCGGATCGATGGTAAACCTATTGATCCCACGGCAAGCTATACCCTGGTTACTTCGGATTATGCATCCAGCGACAGCCGTATGGCGTGGTTTTTCAATGCGGGGGAGAAACAGCAGTTCAGTTATCTGATGCGGGATTGCATCATAGATTATATCATCAAAATGGGCAAAGAGGGCAAACCCATTGGCGAGGAACTCGAAAACAGGATCATCAATGACAAGTAGAAGATCATTCATCAGGTCTACCGCCATGGCGGGCGCCTCATTTTTAGTTTCTCACCCCGTATTGTATGCCGCGGAGAAACCTAAAAGCAGGAAGCTGACCATTTTACACACGAACGATGTGCACAGCAGGCTGGATCCTTTTGCTGATGGCAGCAATGCCGGCAAGGGTGGGGTGGCTGCAAGGGCGGCACTGGTGTCAAAAATCAGACAGGAGGAAGCGCATGTATTGTTGCTGGATGCCGGCGATATGTTTCAAGGGACGCCCTATTTCAATCTCTATAAAGGAGAGCCGGAACTGAAGGCGATGAGCATGATGAAATATGATGCAGGTACCATCGGGAACCATGATTTCGATGCAGGTATTGAGAACCTGGCAACACAGTTGAGCAGACATGCCAGCTTTCCCATGATCAACTGCAATTATGATTTTTCCGGAACGCCAATGGAATCATTGAACCGTCCATGGACGATCGTTAAAAAAGGTGATCTGAAAATCGGACTTACAGGTGTGGGAATTGAAATGGAAGGACTCGTTGGAAAAGGACTTTTTGGCACCACGAAATATAACGATCCGGTGTTGAAAGCGAATGAGATCTCCACAATGCTTAAGGAAAAAAAAGGATGTGATCTTGTGGTATGTTTGTCTCATTTGGGTGATAAGTACAGGGATGAGAAAATCAGTGATGAGCTTTTGGCACAACGTTCCACGCACATTGATCTGATCATTGGCGGACATACCCATCAATTCTTTCAAAAGCCGCGCCAGTACAAGAATACAGCGGGTGAACTGGTGTTGGTGAATCAAGTTGGCTGGGGTGGGTTGCAATTAGGGCGTATCGACTTTGATTTCACAAAAGGAAGGGGTAGAATGAGTGGGGACGCGGCTCCGCTTGCAATTGAAAAATATTAGAGAATAAAAAATTTTTTTTCACTAATTGCTTTTATATATTCGCTACCCTTTTTGAAGGAAATACACCAAAAATTATTTCTACATAAAGGCTTAGTGAAGTCAGGAAAAAAAACTACTTTCAGAAAGCGATGAAACAAACAGCATATATCACTTTGATTTGCGCGATGCAACAACGAGTGAAATGTATCTCACCGCAACCTCAGTAGCTGACAGACCTCACCACAAATAGTAATTCAGCTCATCCTTTGAAAACGTACTGATCATTAGTTTCGATAACCAATTTGATAATTGCTTAAGGTAGAATGGAGAAAACTCACGATAAGGTCTGGACTAACTGCTTGGAGATCATTAAGGACATCGTGGAGTGGCAACATTTTAAGACATGGTTTGAGCCCATCCGGCCGGTTGCGCTGAAAGAGAAGGTTTTGACCATACAGGTGCCCAGTCAGTTCTTCTTTGAATATCTGGAAGAACATTATGTGAACCTGCTGGCTAAAACGCTGAAAAGAGAGTTAGGTAAAGAGGCAAGGTTGGAGTACAGGATCATGGTGGATAGTGGGAATGGAAAAGAGAAGCCCCTCACGATGGATGTTGCCGGTAACGGATTTAAAACATTCAGTAACCAGGAAATGGACTTTCCGCTCGTTATTAATAATCCGGTTAAGAATCCATTTGTGATTCCCGGTCTGAAGAAAATGCAGATCGATTCACAATTGAATCCAATCTACAGCTTTGAGAGCTTTGTAGAAGGGGATTGTAATCGGGTATCCCGCCGGGCCGGAAAGACGGTAGCTGAAAAGCCAGGTGCTACTTCCTTTAATCCTTTGGTGATATATGGTGGCGTTGGATTGGGTAAAACCCATCTGGCCCAGGCCATTGGCAATGAAGTAAAGCGCTCACACCCTAATAAAGTAGTGCTCTACGTCAGTTCTGAAAAATTCATCAACCAGTTTCAGGATCATAGCCGCAACAATGCCATCAATGATTTCATCCATTTTTACCAATTGATTGATGTACTGATCATTGATGATGTTCAGTTCTTTAATCGTGCGGAGAAAAGCCAGGATGCATTCTTTGCGATCTTTAACCACCTGCATCAGAGCGGTAAACAGTTGATCCTCACTTCAGATAAGCCTCCTAAAGATCTGGAAGGGGTTCAGGAAAGGTTGTTGAGCAGGTTCCGTTGGGGCTTGAGTGCTGATCTTCAAGTACCTGACTATGAAACCCGTATCGAGATCCTTGAGAAGAAGATGCGTAATGACGGGTTAGACATGCCCAAAGAAGTTGTAAAGTATATCGCATATAATATTCAAAGCAATGTGCGGGAGCTGGAAGGTGCATTAATTTCCCTTTTGGCACAATCTTCGCTTAATAAGCGTGAAATAGACCTAGACTTGGCGAAGAAAGTACTCCGTAATTTTGTGAAAACCTCTTCCAAAGAGATCACCATCGACACAATCCAGAAGATGGTATGTGATTATTTTGATGTTCCTTACGACAAGCTCCTGCAGAAGACCAGAAAACGGGAGATTGTTCAGGCAAGGCAGATCACGATGTATCTGGCCAAGATATTTACGAAAAACTCACTCAAAACCATCGGTGAACACTTCGGAGGCCGGGATCATACAACGGTGATCCACTCCTGTCAAACGGTGAAAGACCTGATGGACACAGACAATATGTTTCGCGAAAGCGTGATGGAACTGCAGCAGAAAGTACAGTTAGCAGCAATGTAAAAAGGGAGCCACTGGCTCCCTTTTTACATTGCTGCTAACTGTACTTTCTGCAATTTGAAAATTTGGCAATGCGGCAGTGTGGCAATAAAATACACAGGTTTCCTTCATTGCCGCATTACCGCATGATCACATTGCCGAATTGGTATATTTTTTTGGCTTGAAAAGCCAAAAAAATATACCTTTGCCGTCCTTCAGTCATTAACCGGTGAGGTGGATGAGTGGCTGAAATCAGCAGTTTGCTAAACTGCCGTACGGGTTAAACTGTACCGAGGGTTCGAATCCCTCCCTCACCGCAAAAGTAAACTAACAAAGCCCCGTGATAGCGGGGTTTTGTGTTTGTGCGCAGGCTCGCAACTAAAAATTATACCCCACACTTACGCCACCGGAAGGTTGGATGAATCCACCACCGATGACGGGGGTGAAGCCAATGCGCCAGGAAAATCCACCATCCTTGGGCTGCCTGCGATACATAAAACTGGCAGTGCCAAAAACGGATTGGCCGGGTTCGTTGTAATCATTAAATCCGAACGGATCGATTTTCTTGCTCGTGAAAGTAGCGCCTGCTCCTACTTCGAAAGTATGTACGGAGTTGGGTTTGCCGAAAATATAGTTTAGCTGTAGCGGGAATGTGGCTACTGAACGGGTTTCCCAATTGTTGTTGTTGGCTTCATAGGTGTCTGTGGTGACAAAACCAATCCCTACTCGTCCCCCAAAACCCAAAACAGATTTCGAGAATCGCCCGTCAATATTTGCAGAGAATAAAATACCTGGCCCTCCCAGCTCTGCATAAAAACTCATTTGTCCGGGTGCGGTTTTCTGCTGTGCCATCAATGTGGTTCCCATCAGTACAAAAGCAAGTAGAAGTAGATATTTCATCAGGTTAATGTTTTGGTCCTGCAAATAAAACCAAAGAGATCAGACCATCCTAATGTGCTGCTTCGAAATTTGTTAAAAGGGATCGAATTTTTAGAATGATTTTACTTTACCGTCTGACAATCCGGTGTTGTATTGTGCTCACCAGGACCATCGCCTTGGTTAGAAGTTTGTTGTAATCCATATATACGTATATCTCCATGATGAATTGGATTAGTTGAATTGCGCCCGTATTTACACCATTCAGAAGGTTTTTCTTCATTTTCTCAATCCTTCCCGTAGCACTGAAACTGATGAGACTAGCGGGAGCGTATACTTTCCATTCTAATTCACTGTTATTTCCTGGCGTTAGATAGTAGAAGGATGCAGCACTTGTGAAATCAATCAAGAAATTTTCAGCGCTTAATATGGCGAAAATAAATTGTATTTTTATAGAAGTAGTATCTCTACGATGACATAAGGACAAGAGGAAATTGCTTGAAAAGACCAAGCGACTTAGGTGTATGTCGTCAAACGAAAGTGTACTAGTTGCTAGATAGTGTTTCGTTGTTTAAATGTAATAGTTTTCTTTGTAAAAATAATTGCCTTCTTTTTTTGAACGATGCCTTTTTGATGCGTTCTCTTTCCATCAGTACTTGCT
>JBKCVJ010000199.1:0-13639 GCA_046317915.1 Sphingobacteriales bacterium | reverse complement strand
ACATCCACATCTTTATATGGATTCACATACCTCTTAGCCCTTTGAAAATCATCATAGGCACGCCTCGCTTCGCGCTTGGTACCATAGTCGAGGTTCTTTAAACCGGACTGGTAGTAAGTCTCTGCAGCTTCTGCACGTACGGATTGTATATCAGCACTGTAATTCTTTGTATCCACCTCACGAAACACAGAGGAAGTCCTGATGGATTCATTGATTTTTTGCAGGGTATTATACTCTGCGATCATCGCATCAAAACGGCCCATATCCACACTTCCTGTATAAGCCCGGATGCGTTGCTCATGCTGGTTTACAGCCTGATGATAGAGATCGATGACATCCTTACGGATCTCGGGATCGTTTGGTTTTTTCTCTAGTTTCTTTAACGCATCATTCAGGGCACGATTCTCAGCGTAGGTTACCGTCTTATTGGAACTACTGCAGGATGCAAAAAATGCGATCAACAGGCTAATAAAAAGTAAACGTGTTTGCATAATTGTTTTGGGTTGTTCTTGAATAGACTGCCAAACACACAAATACCAATATATAAAAAGGCCAAAGTTTTCTTAAAGCAGGTTAACGCCGAGTTCTTTCAAATCCAACTTCAGCTGGGCTGGGTTTTTAAAATGAATGGCAGCCATTCCCAATTCCCTGGCTGGAACCAGATTACGTGCATTGTCGTCAATATACACTGCTGATGCCGGATCAACATGATAGCGGTTGATCACCATTTCATAGATATCCAGAAAAGGCTTTCTTGTTTTCTCTTCGCCAGAAACCACTTTTCCATCAAACCAATGCAGAAAATCAAAGCGCTCCAATGCAATCGGAAAGGTTTGGTGACTCCAGTTGGTCAGCGCCAGCAACTGGTAAGATCCTGATGATTTCAACTCCTTAAAAATCTCTACCGTATCATGGATCGGACCATTCAACATTTCCTCCCATCGGGAATAGTAAGCGCGGATATTATGCTCGTGTTCCGGAAACTTTTTTACAAGCAGTTCCGTCCCTTCGTTAAGGTCCCTGCCTGCGTCTTGTTCTTCGTTCCAATCCGGCGTGCAAATGTTATCATAAAACCATTTCATCTCTTCCTCGCTGTCAAAAATAGTCTTGTAGAGATAATCTGGATTCCAGTCAATCAATACGCCACCGAGGTCAAAAATTACTGTCTTAATCATGATTGCTTACTGTAATAATTCAAATCTGATGCGAAGTTTTTTTTCTCTAATACCAACCGTTGATAGATGATGAGGGAAGAAAATTTAACCGATGGTTTTAGAAAGCTCCAGCATTCTCTCGATCGGCTTCCTTGCGGCAAGTCTTAACTCCTCTTCCATCAAGATCTCTGGTTGCTCATATTCCATACACAGGTATAATTTCTCCAGGGTGTTCAGTTTCATGTGCGGACAATCATTGCAAGCACAGGCATTATCAGGAGGCGCGGGGATAAAGGTCTTCTGCGGTGAGTTCTTCATCATCTGGTGCAGGATCCCGGTTTCTGTGGCCACAATGTAGGCATTGCCTGGGTCAGTCTGCGTGAATTTTAAAAGTTGTGTGGTTGACCCGATAAAATCCGCGAGTTTTAATACAGGATCCTCACATTCCGGATGAGCGATCATTTTTGCCTCAGGATGGCGGGTTTTCAATTTTGCTATCTTTTCCATGCTGAAGATCTCGTGCACCATACAGGCGCCGTCCCAAAGCAGCATATTCCTACCGGTCACCTTGTTGATGTAGGCACCCAGGTTCTTATCCGGCGCAAAAATGATTTTCTGCTCCTTAGGGAAGCTCTCCACGATAAACTGCGCATTAGAGCTCGTTACGATCACATCACTGAGCGCTTTGATCCCGGCACTGCAGTTGATATAGGAAATAACGATGTGGTCAGGATGGGCCTCTTTAAAGCGTTTAAAGAGGGGTGGGGGACAGGAGTCGCTCAAAGAGCAACCTGCCTTCAGGTCAGGGATCACTACCTTCTTGGTGGGATTCAGGATCTTGGCGGTTTCAGCCATGAAATGCACACCGGCAAATACGATCATGTCTGCATCAGTCTTTTCCGCCTGCCGTGCGAGGCCCAGGCTATCCCCGATATAGTCTGCAACATCCTGGATATCCGCGTCCTGGTAATAGTGCGCCAGGAGCACAGCATTCTTTTCCTTCTTCAATCTTTTTATTTCTGCGAAGAGATCCAGCGCGGGGCCAATGGCCACATCGTAAAATCCTCTCTTTTCAATCTGTACTAAATCATTGTGCATAACAACCGTAGTATTATTAATACTTATTTATTTATAAAAATACTTATTACTATTAGGTCTGTGAATTAGGGGATATGTTTTTTGTAGGATTTTTGGAAATATACCGATGAGCTGTTTATCCACGGCAACACACATTCAATCCACAACAGATCATCTAAGCCAGTACGGTGTTTAGCGTACATATTCACAATGGTGTATTAAAAAGCCCATCGGAAAAATACATCAGCTTCCTGACTGGATCACCTGTTAATTTACATGGGTATAGCCGGGAATAAGTTTTCTGAACACCCAGGAATGGGAAAATACACATACGGCGCATATACAAGTTTTCCTATTTCATCCACAACCGGAATGGGTAAAAAGCGGCTTTATCCACCGATATTGAGATTATCCACAGTAACCCTGTGAAATCCCCTTACCAACATACCGGGGTATACACACTGATATGTGGACAGGATGGTATGTATACTTCTCAAATTCAATTCCCACGCATATTTTGCCTGTTTTCCACAGTTTGTTGATAAGCCCAAATTCACCTATTTTTGCCTCCCTTTTAAAATCATTTATAATAGTATATGTCTATTATCCAACAGTTGCGTGACAAATCCGCCGTGTTGCTTACCGGTCTGATCGCCCTGAGCTTGATCGGATTTTTGGTCCAGGATGCCTTTATTGGCAGGAGTAGCGGTCTTTTTGCCGGTGAAACCAGTTCAGTAGGTTCCATAAACGGCACGAAGATCGACAGGATGCAATTCAATGACCGGGTAAGGCAGATCGAAGAATCCAACCGTCAGCAGGGCATGGCCAGCAACGAAGTTATGACCCAGAACATCATTGAGAGTATTTGGAATGGATATATCCAGGAAGAATTGATCAATGAGCAGACGAGCAAGCTCGGACTCGCATTCACCCCTAAAGAAATGAGTGAACTCTTGTTTTCTGAGGATGCACCTGCAGAATTCAAGCAGTTGTTCACCAATCCCAATACCGGTGCCTTTGATGTACAAGCAGCGAAGAACTGGTTCAATAATGTGAAGAAGAGCAAGAAACAGGAAGAAGTGAAAATGGTGAATGATCAGCTGATTGAGCCATTGATCACCAGGAGCCTGGCAGAAAAATATACTTCCCTTCTTTCCATGGGCGCTTACGTCCCCAAATGGATGATCGAGAAAATGAATGCAGACAACTCAAGTGTAGCAAGCCTGAACTATGTGGTTGTTCCTTACACTACCATTTCAGACAGCTCCATCAAAGTGACTGACGATGAGATCAATAAATATATCTCCAACCATAAGGAAGAATTCAAGCAGGAAAAAACAAGAAGCATTGCCTTCGTAAGTTTTGATGCCAACCCTTCAGCTGAAGACAGCGCCGCTGTGTTTAATAAGCTGGCGCAGATGAAAGAAGAGTTTAAAAACTCGCCTGATGCACGTGCTTTCGTAACAAGAAACGGAACAGGTATTCCATATTTCGATGGCTTTGCGCTGAAGAACAGGCTTGCCATGGACGCAAAAGATACACTTGTATCAATGCCTGTGGGTTCTGTAGTTGGCCCTTATCTGGATGGCGGCGCATATGTCATCGCAAAGAAACTGGAAACGCGCAGCGTTCCGGATTCTGTGAAGGTCAGGCACATCTTGGTGCAGGTGCAGGATCCCAGGTCCGGCGCCATTACACGCCCAGATAGCGTTGCTAAGAAAACTGCCGACAGTCTTTTTGCGGCGATCCAGGCAGGCGCAAATTTTGGCGCACTGGCCGCACAGTTCAGTGACGACCAAGGTTCAAAAGCCAATGGCGGAGAGTATAATTTCTCAACTGTTGATCTGAATCTTGCCAAAGGCTTTTATGATTTTATATTTTATAAGCCAACCGGAAGCAAGGGGGTCATCAAAACTGAATTTGGTTACCACGTCATGGAAGTCCTGAACCAAAAGAATTTTGACGAAGGGTACAAAGTTGCCTACCTCTCCAAAAGAATTGAGTCTTCTGAAATGACAGACAACAATGCATCAACAGCGGCAACCCAGTTTGCGGGTAACAGCAGGGACCTGAAATCCTTTGACGCAAACGTCCAGAAAAACAACCTCAATAAGCGCCTGGCAGACAACATCAGGGAGATGGATTATAGTGTTGGTGATCTCGCCAACAGGCAGTTTGTAAAGTGGATATATAGCAGCAAAGTGGGTACAGTATCTGAGCCTTTCGATTTCAAAAATAAATATGTTGTTGCGGTGGTAACAGGTGTTTATGATGAAGGTGTTCAGTCTGCCAAAACTGCGAGGGTAATGGTTGAACCCATCCTTCGTAACCAGAAAAAAGCAGAACAGATCAAAAAGAAAATAGGCACAGCAAATTCATTGCAGGCTATTGCCAACGCAACAGGATCTTCTGTTGGATTGGTTGACACGCTTCGTTTTGGAGATGCATTCATTCCTAACGTGGGTCCTGAACCAAAGGTTATTGGCGCTTCATTCAACAAAGCCAATCAGGGTAAGGTGTCTGCTCCTATCGCAGGCAACAGTGGTGTGTTTACCGTACAGGTGAACAGCGTTGGCGCGGTATCAAACCTCGGCATTGACCCAGAGGGACAGCGCAAAGCGATGGTACAGCAATTGAGGCAATATGCATCTTATGGAGCATTTGAATCCCTGAAGAAAGCAGCAACGATTAAAGATACAAGACGCGAGGCAGGATTTTAGTTCGCAGGACGCAGGTCACGCAGGTCGCAGGAGGGTGTTCTTTAACAAAGGACACCCTCCTGTGTTATATATAAGATCGTAATTTTGTAGTCAGATGAGTGAAATCGTAAATAAAGTAGCCGAAAGCGGTTTGATCACTTTGGATCTTGAGTTGTTCTATCCAAAGGAAGAGATTTTATCTTTTGACCTAAAGGACCATCTCTTTATGGGTTTGATCCTGAAGGAGAAAGATTTCCGCGCGTCCCTGCAGTCCATGAACTGGTCTGCTTATGCGGGAAAAACCGTTGCGCTTTTTTGTTCCGCAGACGCCATCATTCCTTTATGGGCATACATGTTGGTTACCAGTTATCTCGGGCCATTTGCGAAGCGTGTATTGTCTGGTACGCCGGAGGAAGCGCGAAAACAAATTTTCATTGATAATATCCGAGCATTGGATGTTTCACCATTCATGGGATCCAGAGTAGTGGTGAAAGGCTGCGGTGATATTCAACTCGGTGAATATGCGTTTGTAGAAATCACTTCCTTACTGCAACCCGTGGTGAAATCGTTGATGTACGGCGAACCTTGTTCCACGGTACCAGTATTTAAAAGCAAGGACCAAAAATAGCTAATTGCTATTAGCTAATAGCTAGTTAGAACCAGCCGCGTTTTTTGAACACCCAAAGCATCCACAGCGGGATCAGCAGCATCATACCTACCGCGAAGTAGAATCCCCACTGGTGATGCGCATACGGGATGATATCGAAATTCATTCCAAAGATCCCGCCAATAACAGTTGCGGGAGCAAGTAAACAGGTTACGATGGCCATCACCTTCATCACCTCGTTCAGTTTCACATTCACATTGTTGATGTGCAATTCCTGCATGTTCATCATTACGTCCCGATAGTTTTCACTCAAGTCAAAGGCTTGCATAATATGGTCATACACGTCTTTGAAATACTTCGTGGTGTGGTCATCCAATAACTCGCTCTCGCTCCTGATGATAGCACCAATCATATCACGAACCGGGGCGATGTTGCGTTTTAAAACGATCAACTCTTTTCTGAGACGGTTGATCTTGATGAGCGACCTTGTACTTGTTTTTCGAATCAACTCTTCTTCCAGCACTTCAATTTCATCGCCCAGGTGCTCCATCACCAAAAAATAATTGTCTACAATGAGATCAATCATGGAATAGCAGAGATAGTCTGCCGAACGGGCACGGATCTGGCTCTTGGGGAGTTTTAGTTTTTGTCGCAACGGATTGAACACGTCCCTGCTTGCATCTTCCTGGAAAGAGATCACAAAATCTTTTCCCAGCACGATGCTGATCTGTTCTGCTTCAACCGTGCGCTTCTCGCTATTGAAATAAAGCATATTCAAAAGGCAGAACATTACGTCTTCCACTTCGTCCATTTTCGGACGCTGGTTGATACTTAAGATATCTTCTACCAACAACGGGTGGATATCAAAATGCTGGCAAACCCGCTCTACATCATTTTTCCGAAGACCATCAATATTGATCCAGCTGAGTTTATTGGAATGTTTATAGCCGAAGCAATCATCAACTTTATTGCTTTCAAACTCTGTGATGTTCTCAGCATCATAGTCGTAAACAAAAACCCTTATTTCTGCGGCCTCTTCCCGCACAGGAATTACTGTGGGATTTACATTCAGGATCTCCTTGGTCCGCTGGCTACCGAATAAAAGATCCAGCCCTAGAAATTTTGTAATGCCGTTCATGGCAGAAAATTAAAGTTATTTCGCAAGAACTACGTGCGCGGCGCTATCTGCGGTAAGCGCCCACCTCAGCCAGCTTAACCGGCTCGGGCGTATTGGTAAAACGAACAGACTCCAACGCGTCAGGAAAAATCTGCGCCGTCATGACCAGCTCGCCATCGCCCATATACAACTCCGCAATGCTCTGGTCAAACAGAAGCCTGAAGTGCAGTTGGCCGCGGGCCGCTCCTGGAACAACCTGTTTGAAGACCCCCAGCTTTTGGAAGGCTTCATTCGTAAACCCCTTGGAACCCCCGGACCTATTCAGTTCCACTTCCCTGGTTTTGGGATCATAGCGGATCACCAACTCCTGGTTCCCCAGCACCATCTCCGCCGCCTGCGCGTTACCTCCATCGGCCCAATCCCATTGCAGATCAAAAGATGCAGAGGGCAAAGGTATGGGGTTAGAGGTCAGAATAGATTTCGCCGGGCCAATTAAGGCGTTTAGTTGATCAACAGGCTGTTGCACGAGAATCCACTCATTTCCCACCTTTTTCACCGCAATAGAGCGGGGTAAAGACATGGCGCCGCGCCATTTTCCCGCCGGGATCTCGTTGGCATAGTTCCAATTGTTGACCCACCCAATGCTGACCGGCCCAATTGCGGGCAATGTATTATTATATGTAACAGCAGCATAATAGTCGGGTCCATAATCCGGGCGGTAGATCTTGCCGGAAGAGGATTCATTCTTAATTCTCATCCCGTCAAACTCGCCCACGAAATATTGCATATAGGGTGCGGGTGAATGCATCAACACCCATTTGTAGTTGCCCGGACTACCAATGATCGGCGCGCGAAAAAGATCCGGACATTCCCAGATACCGGTGGTGTCGCCGGCCGGACCAAAATCACTCATGAGGTTCCAGGCCTTGAGGGACTTCGACTGGTAGAACTGTATTTTTTTCTGATCGGGCACCACCACAGACATCACCCAGCGCCTGGTGGCATCGTGCCAGAAAACCTTCGGATCCCGAAAGTCTTTCAGGTCAAGGTCCAGTACCGGGTTGAAATCAAACTTGGTAAAGGTGCGGCCAGAGTCCAGGGAGTAAGCAATATGCTGGGATTGGTTCTTGCCTTCCATGTGGCCGGTATAAATGGCTACCATCGGCACCTGGCCAACCTTTTTCACAAAACCTGATGTATTCAGGGGATCCATCACGGCAGAACCCGAGAAGATCATGACCCCATTCTCTTCGGCCAAGGCCAAAGGCAATTCGTCCCAGTGTATGAGATCCTTGCTGACCGCATGCCCCCAGCTCATATGCCCCCAGGTATTGCCCTGCGGATTGTATTGATAGAAGAGGTGATACTCGCCACCAAAATACACCAGACCGTTGGGATCATTGATCCAGTTTTGCTCCGGCGTAAAGTGAAAAAGGGGGCGGAATTTTTCCTTCGGGGCGGATTGGGAAAACGAAGAAACAGACATCAATACTGCAGTGAAAAAAAGACAAACCTTACGCATCACTATTTCTTTTCAGCAATTTAAACGCTTTATTGCTTTGAAGCGGGAGATTTTCCTAACGACTTCCTTAATTCTGTCAGTGCCGTCATGTAATCCCGGGCGTATTGGTAAAGATCCTTGCGGATCTCGGCCAGTTTTGTTTCTTCATTCAAAAGATCCTGCGGCAGGGCGCGACCTTCCTCCAATCGGCTTCTCACGATGGTGATCTTTTCTTCCTGCACTTTCAATTTGCTACGCTGCAGTTCCACCATCTTAGCCGCATACGCGGTTTTGTTGTTGCTGTTGATGGTTTCGTAATACGCCTGTTGTTGCAACTTGCGCAGTGTTTCTTTCTCGTTCTCAAATTGAAACCTTGCCTGTTCCAGCTGCGCTTTTTTCTCACCACTGCCAAAGATGGGATAGCGGATATTCACGCCAAGGAATGAGCTTCCATACCAATTGGTCACTGGATTAAAACGATTGGTGAAGTTGGTGGCACCTAGGTATCCTTCAAAATTGACCACGGGCAGTTGCTCTGCCTTCGTTTGCTTCATATTGATTTCCGCGATCTTCAAGTTCACCGATTGACGCTGAACGTCCGCCCGCTGGTTCACCTCTTCTTTGGTTGCGCTGATTGTTGTGCGCCAGCCTTCAGAAGAAGGAAGCGCATCTTCCAGTTTTTCTTTCGGCATGATCAGCTGTACCGAATCATAGCCCATCAAATAGCTGAGATATACCTGGTCGCTATAGGTATCAAGCTGCGTTTTTTCCAACTCAATGGAAGATTCACTCATGAGCAATGTGGCCTCGCGAAGATCCTGCTCCAACGCCCTACCCTGCTTCACTTGTTCATTGATCACATCAATGTTTCGTTTGTTGCTTTCCAGGTCAGACGCATAGTAGCCCGCCTTTGCAGCATCGAGCATGATGTTATACCAGGTCTTTACAAGTTCTTCTTCACGATCTGCCAGCAATTGTTTCTGATCCGCAAGGGCAAGCTCTTCACCCAGTTTACTGCCATCTAATGTGGCTAGCTTAGCCGGATCATAGAGGGGTTGTTTCAGACGGATGCCTGCAACGCCATTCCATGGCGTACCGAAACGAATGGGCACCAACTCTTTTGGATCATTGGCGGGGTTAAACGCATTGGCCGGCAACACGCTGGTTTGAATGATGGGATTGTATCGATAATCACCCTCCAGTGTAACCTTCGGTTTGTATGACGACTTTGCTTCGCGAGTAGCTGCGCGGGCATAGGCGATGTTCCGCTCTGCATTGCGAAGATCCGGTTGCTGTCGACGTGCAATTTGCAACGCCTCTTCCAGCGTCATCGTTAGCACGCTGTCTTGTGCTTGCACAGCCATCGTTAGTAAACAGGAAATGATCAGTAAAACGCGTTGCATAAAATATTTTTTAACCCCTGAACACAGAAGCGGGCTCCAGCGAAACAATGCGCTTGATCGCAAAGGCCGCACCGCCAACAGAAATCACCAGGGTGATCAAAAAGAATGTAATGATGATGGGAATGGTATATTCAAACGTGGTGCCCGCATTAGCGATCCCCCTTCGGAACATCTCCATAAAAAGATAGCCAATGAGGAACCCCACCAACGCAAACAAAAATGCCTGCAACAAGATCAACCGCGTGATGTATCCATTGGTGGCGCCAATCGCTTTCAGGGTTCCATAATCTTTGATCCTATCCAGCGCCGCAGAATACATCGTTAGGCCGATGATGAAAAATCCCGCGATCAAGGCAAACACAATCAACGAACCTACGCTGAAACCAATGCCGCTGTTGCCCAGGACGAAACTCACAGTGGACTGTGCGAAGTCTGTAGACTTCCACGCACGCACACCGAAGATCTGTTTGTTGATGCGGTCCCGCACAATGGCAGGATCTGTTCCCGCAACAACATCCACCAGCACGGCGCTGAAATTGTTGTTGGGAATGCCACCGAAATATCTCGCCTTTTCAATATTGGTGAACATGAAGATACCGCCAAAGCCGCGTACGCCCTTGGTTTGCGCGGCGATGAATGCCTTCTTTCCGTTGATCTCGAAATTGGTTCCCAGGGTTGCGCCACCTAATGAGTTACGGTCATAAAAATCCGCACTCACGGCGCCTTCTTCCAAAAGTTTATCTACCGAACCGCCCACGATCTTCCCAGCGCGTAAGCCAACTTTAGTATACGGCGCATCGCTGCCGATGAGTTGCACACCAGCAGTGGTGCCATCATCAAACCTCGCTGTGCCACCGGCCACCACTAAAGGATATACCGCTTTCACCCCTTCAATACTCTGGATCTCATACACCTTGCGCTGGTCTATCTTTCCCAATGCATTTACATTGATGGTCTTTGAATCCACCACCCATAGATCTGCATCAGAATTGGTGATCAAAGATTTCATTGCACCAGTAAGGAAAAGAAAAATACCGGTCTGCTGACCAATCAGGAAAATGCTGATCACAATCCCGATGACAATGCCAAGGCTCTTGGCTTTGTCGTACTTCATGAACTGCCATGCGTAGCGTAGCATTTTCTTTTATTTAATGTTGATCACACATTCCACCTGCCGGTTGATGAGCAGGTCTTGTTTATTGAGGACGATGCGCACCTCGCGCACCCTTCGGTCTTCCTTCTCTCCCACCTGGTCACTAAACAGGGATTTCTTTTTCAAAAACGGCGCGGTATAGGTAACTGTACCCCTAGCCACTACATCGGTATATCCTTTGTAGCGGATCGTGGCTTGTTGACCGATTTTTATTTTGTCTGCAAACAATTCATCGATCTCACAAAGTGCGCTCAACTTGCCGGCAGGTGCAAATTCCGCGAAGGCTTGTCCCGTGGTTACTACCTCGCCGGGCTTCACATCCACTTGCAACACGAGGCCGTCTGATGGAGCAGTCACCGTGTATTTGGATACCGTTGTTTTTGCGGTGTTGACTTCCTGCCGCAGTTCATTGATGCGTTTTTGTGTGACGCCGAGACTGGCGCGTTGGTTCTGAAGCAAGATGCGTTTGTTGTTGACATCCGCTTGTGCGTCATCCAGTTTCTGTTTGGTTTCTGCGCCTTTCTCTACGAGCTTTTTTGTTTTAACGAGGTCTTCTTCTGCCTTGCGCAGGTTTTCTTCTGCTTCGGCAATGGCTGCGCTGTTTACGGCAATCTGCGCATTTTCAGTCTCCAACCTCCTACCTGCCTCTGCGACCTGCGAACTTTGTACCGCGTTATCTAGCACTAAAACGATCTGCGACCTTTTAATACTGTCGCCTTCCTTGATCGCTAATTTGCGAATGATACCGGTCTGGTCTGATGATAAATTGATCAGCCCGCCTTCGGGTTCAATCCTTCCGATGCCCACCACTTCTGTGGCTTGTGGGATCACGAGGCTGTCTTTTTTTGCTGCATCGGCCGCTTCTTTTTTGTCGCCGCCACAGGAGGCCAGCGTAGCGATGAGCATAATGGTTGCTAAATACTTCACGTCAAATGGTTTGATTGATTTCTGTTTTACTGACTTCGCCACCGGCCACATATATGATCTCATCTGCATAAGGCTTCAGGCGCATATCATGCGTCACCACGCCCAACGCCTTGCCACCCTTCGCCAGGTTCTTGAGTTCTTCCATGACGGTATGCGCGGAGTTGTTATCCAGGCTCGCTGTGGGTTCATCGCAGAGCATGATTGGCGGATTGGTGGCGAGTGCGCGGGCAATGGCTACGCGCTGTTGTTCACCACCGCTGAGCATTTTGGGAAGGCTCTTCGCGCGGTGCATCATGTTGAGTTTTTCAAGTGCCTCCTGCGCCCTCTTCTTCGCTTCGGCATCGTTTATGCCCATCAGCTTCATGGGAAGCATCACATTCTGCTGCGCACTGAGTGGTGCGAGCAAATTGAATTGCTGGAATACAAATCCGATTTTATTGAGCCGTATTGCCGCCATTTTGCGGGCATTGAGCTGGCTCGTCTTGATCCCATCGATAATCACTTCTCCGGATGTGGGATAAATAACGCAGCCCAGCAATGAGAGCAGGGTGGTTTTGCCGGAGCCCGATGGACCGATGATGAGGGTGAGTTTGCCCGTTTCCAAATCCATGTTGGATGGCTTAAGGGCGTTGATCACAGAGTCTCCACTCTTAAACTCTTTGGACGCATTGATAACCTGAGCAATGATCATGTGTGTATTTTCAAACGCCCAAACGGGCCCGAGGGTTAAACAAACATGAATCAAAAAGGTTAAGCCACAAGTGCCGCCGCACCAAAAACACCAGCACTGTCGCCAAGACTTGGCTTCAGCACGGGTACGTCTAACCGATTATTGAAAATGTATTTGCCCAACGCGGCAACCCCATCGGTATAAATAGAATCAATGTTCCCTACGCCGCCACCAATCACGATCACATCTGGATCCAGGATATTGGTGAGATAAGAAACGGCGCGACCAAAATATTCATGCAGTCTGGCAAGTGTTGCTCTTGCATGCGGATCATCATGATCATTCACGATGTCTTTCAGTTTTTTCTCATGGCCGGAGATGGATGCGTAGTAGCGCTGCAGGCCCGGACCGGAGAGGATGGTTTCTACGCAACCCACTTTACCGCAGTAGCAGGGTCCGCCGGATTGATCTAAAAAGTTATGTCCCCACTCGCCGGCTATGCCATGTTTTCCGTTCCACACCTTGCCGTCCATAACGAGGCCGCCGCCAACGCCTGTGCCCATGATGATGCCGAAGACCATCCGCGCATCCGGTGCTTTTTCCTTGACCACCCCCCAATGTGTTTCGGCTAGTGCGAAACAGTTGGCGTCATTGGCCAGTTCAAAAGAGATGCCCAGCCTTTCTTCGATGTCTTTTTTCAACGGTTGCCCGTTGAGGGAAGTGCTGTTGCAGTTCTTCATCGTGTGGAGGATGGGATCAAGGACGCCCGGAGTGCCCATGCCGATGCGGGTGGGCGTTAGGCCGGAGTCTTTGGAAAGTTGTTCCACCAGTTTGGCCAGCTGGCCGATGACATGGTGATAGCCTTTGTGGCCTTCGGTGTCAATACGGCTTCTAAGCAAGGGTTTGGGGTCAGTGATCGATGGCAGGATCACACCTTCAATCTTGGTTCCACCAAGATCGATTCCCCAGATGGGAGATTGGGTCATAAACAGCTTTAAATCGTTTAAGCACGGGTAAGGTATGAAAATTTATTTCAGAAAAGTGCATATATTTCATATTGAACCAACGCTGCTTCCCATGAGCTTTCCTGTACGTATTGCCCTGATTGCCGCCCTCGGCGGTTTCCTTTTTGGCTTTGAAACGGCGGTGATCTCCGGCGCCGAAAAAACGCTGCAGAGTCTCTGGAGCCTGAGTTCATTCTGGCAGGGATTTACGGTAGCGGCTAGTTTGCTGGGAACGGTGCTCGGTTCTGTGGTGGCTGCTGCTCCGGCGCAGAAATATGGCCGGAAGAAAGTGCTGACAGCCATCGCTTTAATGTATTTGCTCAGCGC
>JBKCVJ010000198.1:0-10001 GCA_046317915.1 Sphingobacteriales bacterium | reverse complement strand
AAATCATAACTCAGCAATGTGTCCAGCAATCGATTCCATTTTTCACTGCCCGGCTCTGCTGCTTGTTTCCACAGTTGCCCCGCCTCGCCGAACCTGTCTTGTTCATCCTGGTAATTGTATGCCGGACTATAATTCTGGATGGTGTTGTCTTTCAACATGGCCTCGGGCAGTCCATACCAGTGTTCCATGGAGGTGAGTCCTGATTTCGCAGAGTGCACAACGTTCCACCGGGCCACGGCCATTTGCGCATGGTGTGCACAGGAGCGAAGGCCGAGCCTTTTGTTCTCCCGGATGGCAGTCTCCATGATGGCCGGGGCCGCACCAAAAAACTTGATTCCGTCGGCACCGGCTACTGCATTCTTCTGCACCCATGATCTGGCTTCTTCCGGCGTGGAGATGGTCTTTTCTGCTCCCTGGCCGAACTTAGTATACGCAAAAATCCGCGGCGCAGTAATGCTGTCAACCTGGCTTCTCCTTTTATGGAGCAGGGTCCATTTCAACCCGTTCATTGATCCTGGTTCACGGATGGTGGTGATGCCATGACCCATCCATAACTTGAAGACATATTCAGCTGGTGTACCCTGGGCCGCACCACCGATGTGTCCATGCATATCAATAAAGCCAGGCAGAATATACATGCCCTTGCAGTCGATCTCCTTGCCGCCTTCTTTTAGTATAGGTCTAAGGTTTTCCCGAATCGGTGTACCGGGACTGCCTACTGCTGATACATATACGATCCTGTTCTTCTCGATAACTATATCGGCCGGACCGTAAGGAGGTGCACCTGTGCCGTCAATCACCACTGCGCTCCTGAGAATAAGCTGTGTGTAGGGCCCCTCGCCTTCTGTACGGATAGGTGCGTCTTTGATCTGTGCAAATGCGGAAAAACATGCGGCGAAAAAGCCTGTCAGTAATAAGAGTTTCTTCATCTGTGTTGGCTGAAGTGTTAAGTTAAATTTTTTTACGAAACGACGGCACCGGGAGAATTGATTACTTTTAATCCGCATGAAGATATCCCTCTGGACCATCGGCAAGGCCCATGAACCCCATGTGAGAACGGGGATCGAGGAATTCTCGGGCAGGCTTGGCCGTTACTATCCCGTAGAATGGAAGATCATTCCCCCGCCCAAACAGTCGGCTTCCATGACCGAAGCGCAATTAAAAAAGGCCGAAGGCGTTATGATTCTCGATATGTTGACCAAAGAGGATCACCTCATAGCCCTTGACGAAAGAGGAAAAATGCTGGACTCCCTGCAGCTTGCACAAATGATTCAGCAGTGCGCAAACGAAAGCATCAAAAACCTCATCTTCCTGATAGGTGGTGCGTACGGCATTCATCCTGACGTGCTGAAAAGGGCACAATTCAAATGGTCACTATCGGCACTCACTTTCCCGCACCAACTGGTGCGATTAATCCTTGCCGAGCAATTGTACCGTGCCTGTACCATCAATAGAAATGAAAAATATCATCACCGTTAAACCCATTCCATGACCATCACCGTATTAATTATCATCATAACTTGTTTAGTATCTGTTCCGCTGCTGAATAATGAAGAGGGCAAGGAAAAAGTGCTGTTCTGGCCTTATGAGATCAATCACCGTAATGAGTATTTCCGTTTCTTTTCAGGTGCTCTCGTGCACGCAGACCTCATGCATCTTGCGTTCAACATGATGACCTTGTACTCATTCGGCTCCGCGATTGAGACCTTTCTTTACCCGGTTTATTTCCAGGACAAATCGAGATTATTGTATGTTCTGCTTTACGTATTAGGTGCTGTCTTTGCGTCCATTCCTGATTATATCAAATACCGTGAGGTTTATGCGTATCGTGCCCTTGGCGCTTCAGGTGCGGTATCAGCTGTGATATTCGCTGCTATTCTGCTGGAGCCGTCCATGCCACTGCGTTTCTTCTTTATTCCGATCGATATACCAGGTTGGCTTTTTGGCATCCTTTTTCTTGCGCTTTCAGCATATCTCGCAAAAAGAGGAAGAGACAACATCGGGCATAGTGCTCACTTCTGGGGCGGTGTTTTTGGGTTGGTGTTTACCTATATAGCTGTAAGGTTGTTTACGGATGTAAACGTGTTGGAACGCTTTATAAAAGCTATCTTCTAGTCGCCATCCAAATGTTCAATGGCCCAAATGTTCAATTGTTCATTTGCTAAAATGATTAAAAAAGGCCGCCTCAAAAATGAGGCGGCCTTTTAAATAGCTATTAGCTAATAGCAAATAGCTAATTAAAGCTTCACGTATTTAATGGTGTTATCTGCAAAGTTCACCGTGATCTTGTAGTTACCGGCTCCGGGCGAAGGAATATCTGCGCCTTCGGGAACAATCAACCCAGACTTAGCGCCTTCGCCAAACTTCTTGCCCCAGTTTCCTGATTCTGGAAGGAGAAGGAATTTCTCATTTGCTTTCAAAGCAAGTGTTGGAATCTCCCATGTGGTTGAATTCAGTCTGGTGAAGGTCTGTGCTGCAGCAATAGCTGCGTTGGAGTTTGGATTATCCCATCCACCAGGTGTTGCCCCACCTACCATATGCAAACTGTTGGGAAGGCCATGCTGCTGTGTGAATGGTTCAACTTTGAATTTACCTGCCTGAAAGTCGAGGGTGATCTTATACAAACCATCCGTTGCAGGGCCGGGGAAGTTATCCGAAGCATTGAACCTGAAATCACCACCGGCACTTAATCCAGGCACTGAGTTGCTTGCAACAGAATACTTGTTATCCCAGTTACCGTTTACGGGCAACACGAGGTATTGCTTGCCACCTTTCATATTGAATATACCCGCGAAAGTAGTTTCATCCAGGCGTGTAAACTCTTGCTTAGGAACGGGAACAGGGTTGTTCCATCCACCTTCTGATGCATCACCCACCAGGAATAGTTTCCCAGAGGTAGGCAGCGCAACACGTGGAGGAATTTTGTACGGCGTTCCTTTGATCTTGATCACATTGGAATTACGCTTCTCGTTATTGTTACCATAAGACGAGATCACACGTACATCCAGGTCATAGGCCTTATTGAATTCAAAGCCCCAGGCCAGCATGATGTTGTTCAGTTCACGCGCAGTATAGGTAGTGCTGCGTTTGCCGATCACTTCACGAACCGCAGCCTTGCTGAAATTTCTGCCAGCTGAATCGATCTGTACGATGTATTTTAAGGTATTGGTATCTGCAGCATATTCCGGGTTTGTCCAGCTTACTGTCAACGCATCCTTCAGGCTGTCTGCAGGCAGCGGAGCAACCGTTGTAGATGAAACAGAAGCAACAGGATCAACACCCAGACCGTATTGGGGCAGGGGATCCAGCTTATCGCAGGCTGCAAAACCCAGCGCCGCCACCGCAGTAAATAGTAGAATATTTTTAATACGCATATTGATGTATTTAAGTCTGGTTATTGTTTAACAACACTGAAAGTGCCGGTCTGGAAATTGACGGTAATCTTATAAGTGCCAGCAGTTGGTGCTCCGGGAAACGCTGGATCAGCATCCTTTTTCTCGAGGCTTCCCCCTTCCCAGGTGCCGCCATTCAGCATATGGTATTGCGTGCCCCAATTGCCCTGTTCCTGGATCATTTTGTATGCACCGCCCCCTTTCATCTGAACCACCAGTTCATAGACGGTATTAGACACCTTAGTGAACTTCTGGTTTACATCAAAAGGATTTCCCAACGGATTAGACCAGCCTGAGTTGAAGGCATCGCCTGTAACCCAGAGTGTGCCCGCATCGGGTATCGGTACTTTGGGCGGAGGTGCATAGGGTGTTACAGTAAAGCTCACCTTGTTGGAAGTAAGCGGAACAGCGTTTCCTGCCAGTGAACTGATCACTCGTCCTTCAATGGTATACTGCCTGCCAAATTTCAACAGCATGGTATTACCCAAAAGCGAATTCAACTCAAGACCGGTAAAGCTTTTAGAAAGATCCCGGGAAATACTCTGGCTGGATTTTGCACCACTTTTAAAGTTGCCACCCAGTGTATCCAGCTCAAGGGTATAGTTTACATCCTGTGAGCTCACACCTGTGGTAAATTGATAGTTAGGATTTGTCCAGTTAAAGCGGATCGCTTCAGAAGACTCTGTTGTGGGACTCAATGCCACCGCGGTCTTGGAAGACGTAAGTGCAGGTTCCGTGCCTCCTTCGAAAAAGATCTTATTCTCCTGCTTCTCGCAGCTGCCCAGCATCAAAGCGAGGGCAAGAACAAAAGGGATTGATTTAAAATATTTCATACCTGAAGACATTGAATATTAATAATTAGGGTTCTGTTTGATATTCGGGTTGGAACCAACTTCTGTTGTTGGAATCGGATACAACCTGCGGAAGGCATCAACACCGGTACCATTTCTTACACCGCCTTTCCAGGGCCAGAGATAAGTGGCATCAGTGAATTTTCCATAACGCACCAGATCTGACCTGCGGAAACCTTCCCAATACAATTCCCTTGCACGTTCATCCAACACAAAATCAGCTGTAAGGTTGGGTGTACCAATATTGCCCGATGTGTTGCCATAAGCACGTGCGCGCAGCAGGTTCGCATAGGTCACCGCTTGTGCAACATTGCTGCTGGTCCTTGCAGCGGCTTCCATATAGATCAGGTACATCTCAGCCAAACGAAACACAGGGAAATCGATATCGCTGAAGGTTTTCTCCGGATCTTTACCAAAGCCACCGGATTTTGTCCTGTTGCGATACTTAGTCACTGCATATCCGTCTTTGAACTCACTGATCTTCTCGATCTCAAGGTTTTGTGCAAAGAACTGCGCACGTTTGTCCGCCGTTCCGTTTGGATCAGGGAAAAGATTGACGAGGTTCTTTGTGGTACGGATACCACCCCATTTCGACAATCCTGAAACATTCTGGTCCATATCACCGCCTACGGATGCATTCACGAGGAAGGTGGTGCCACCGTAGTTTTTGGTTTGAATGCCATCATAGTTCAATGTCCAAATGGCTTCTGAATTACCAACATTATTATCTGCGAGCAGGAGTTGACGATAGTCTGACATCAGCGTATAGCCGCCATCGATTACTTTCTTTGCATAGGTCTGTGCTTCTGCCCATTTGGCTGTACCTGTATATACCCCTGCATTGAGGTACAACCTTGCCAGTAAGGCTTGTGCAGCGGCCCTGTCTGTCCTGCCATACTCATTACTTTTTGCTGCAGGCAGAATGGTTTCAAGCGCCAGCAATTCTTTTTCTACATAAGCAAACAAACTCGCCCTGCTGATCTGGTTGGGGAGGATTCCTGCACCAATAGCTGTGGTATCGGTTACAAAACCGGGGTTACCGTAGAGATCCATCAGCACCCAGTATTGGAAGGCCCTTACAAAACGAGCCTCCGCACGCATGGTACGGATGGCGTCTGCATCGGTAGCGCTCAGACCACGCTCCGTAAGTTTACCATCGGCACTCTCACGGATGAACTCGTTGGACAGGGTGATCACATAAAAACTGCGGTTATACAAACCCGTTAGCATGGGGTTGCTGGCGCTCCAGTTCATATTGTGGAAATCCTGAATTCCGGGGTCATTCCAGGCCACAACGGCCTCATCGGTACTCAATTCCTGGGCTTTCCAGAACAGGCGAAGAAAGTCAGAAGTACCTTCATCGATACCGGCTACGTCTCCGGCGCCTGCGGGACCCGAGTTACCCGTGAGGGCCATGCTGCCATATACTTTTGCGAGCACCTGTTTGTAACCATTCACGTCCTTGTATACCTGGGCGCTGGTCACATCGTTCGCCGGGAAACGGTCGAGGTCTTTGTGGCAGCTGGCAAATACCAGCAGGGCCACCGCCATCACCGTTAATCTTTTTGATATGTTTATCATAAACGAGGTTGATTATTAAGTTTAGAAATCAAGGTTCAATCCAAAAACAAAGGTACGTGGACGGGGATAAATTTGATTATCTATACCGCCATTTACTTCAGGATCCAGACCGGTATACTTTGTGATCACGAAAGCATTCTGAATGTTACCATACAAACGAAGACGGGTGCCTTTGAACACCTCACCGGCATCATAGCCAATGTTGATGTTATCCATCCGGAAGAATGATGCATTCTGTATGTAGTAGTCGCTGAAATACTGATTATTAGCAAACCCTGTTCTCAGGTAGTTGGCACTGGCATTACCCAGCCAACCCAGCGGATTGATCACCTGGCGCAATACACCCAGGTTGCTTTCTATGTTATTATAATTATAGTTACCGACGTTCATCCTGGCAACAAAACCAGCGTTCCACTTACCCCAGGCCACATTGGAGTTGAAGCCCATGAAAACGCGGGGATCTGGTGCTTGATAGCGGTACAGGTCATTGTCGTTAACGATACCATCACGGTTGATGTCTTCGTAAAGACCTTCAATTGGCTTTCCTGATTTATCATACACCTGCTTGCGCACATAGAAGGTATTGGGTCTGTAATCCACAGAATGAATCTGTATAGTATTACCGGTACCACCAGCGATGCCACCTACGAGGTTACCCTTAAAAGTGGGGTCCTCGTTCAGCAACAGCTTGGTGATCTTTGGATTCAGATAAGTCAGGTTGAATCCGATATCCCAGGTCACATTATTATTGCGGATCGGAGTAACATTCAATGTGAACTCAGCACCATTGCTCTGGATATTACCTACGTTGGTCAGCAACTGATTGCTGAAGTTGGTACCCAATGCAATAGGAACTACACTAAGGAGGTCCGAAGTTTTACGATTGAACACATCGATAGAACCTGTGATCCTGTTGTCATACAATCCGAAATCAAGGGCAAGGTTAATGCTCCTTGTGGTTTCCCATCTAAGGTTGGGGTCATACGCAGCAGGACGCAGCACAGAAACATAATTATTACCCAACTGATACTGCGCTGCGTTGTTGCCCAGCGTATAACGAGGGATATAACCATAATAATCGATACCATCCTGCTGACCAGTGATACCCCAGCCTGCACGGAGTTTCAGGTTGCTGATCACTTTAGAGTTCTTCAGGAAGTTCTCGTCGTTCAGCCTCCATGCAAAGGCAAAGGAGGGGAACACACCCCAACGATTGTCCTTGCTGAATTTAGAAGTACCGTCTGTACGGAGATTGGCCGTAATCACATATTTGTTATCGATGGTATAGTTCAGACGTCCATAGTAAGAGATCAGGGTGTACTCTCCAAAGCCTGAAGAGAACTGAGGCTCTGTACCTGGCCTGACGGAACCGTCGTAACGATAGTCAGCATAGTTACGCTGATAGTTGAAGAAGTCCTGGTAACCGGTACCAGCCATTACATCCAGCCTGCTGTTCATCCAGTCTATGTCTTTGACATAGTTCAGGTAGAAGTCCATCAGCAGGTTTCTGCGAAGGCTAAAATACTGATTATTCACACCACCGTAGTGATTTACCTTAAACGGATTGTTGGAGATATCCCAGCGGCGATAGGTAGACGCTGCAGAGTCGGTCACAACGACAGTACCAGAACCTTGCTGGTAATCATAACCCAGGTTCAGGTTTGCACGCAGACCTTTCACGAAAGGCAGGGTGTAGTCCAGTTGCAGGTTACCGATGCTGCGGAACACTGTGCTGTTGTCGTCACGCATATTCAGCAGGGCAAGAGGGTTGTTAGGGCTGAGGTCAGCAGGAGGTGCACCAGACGCTCCATTATTAACATAGGTGAAGTAACCGCCAAAACGTGGGCTGTTCACCGTAACAGGTTGTGTGGGATCAAAAGCGATGGCGCTTCCGATGGCCCCTTCATCTGCAAATTGATTCGTTGTTCTCGCACCTTTGAGGTTCAGGTCAACCTTGAGGTTATTCTTCAACAGTCTCGGACTGAGGTTCAGTGCGAGGGTCTGACGCTTGAAATTGCTCGTCTTCAGGATACCGTCCTGGTTCAGGTAACCACCAGACACACGGAAAGGAAGTTTACCATCAATTGCGGCACCGGACGCACTCATATTGAAGTCCTGACCCAATGCCGTCCTGTAGATCTGATCCTGCCAGTCTGTATCAGCTGTACCGAGTTTTTTGACATCGGCAGCAGTACCATTGGCAGCGATGATGTCACGGATCTGGTCTCCGTTCAACACGTCCACTTTGCTGGAAGGTGTTTGCACAAAAAGCTGGGCGCCGAGGTTGAATTTCACTTTACCACGGGTACCTTTCTTGGTTGTGATCAGGATCACACCATTAGAGGCCCTTGATCCATAGATTGCAGCAGCAGAAGGATCTTTAAGGATGGTGAAGTTCTCGATATCATTCGGGTTGATCATGTTCAGTGGATTCACTGAACCACCGATACCGCTATTATCTACCGGAACCCCATCGATCACAATCAATGGATCGTTACTGGCGTTCAGCGACGCGCCACCGCGAATACGAATACGGGAGCCTGCGCCAGGAGCACCGCTATTGCTGCTGATCTGTACACCAGCTACCTTACCGGCAATCAATTGCTCTGGCGTCTGGATGGCACCTTTTACAAAGTCTTTTGAATTCACGGAAGCAACGGCACCGGTCAGGTCTCGCTTTCTGGCGGTACCATAACCTACAACCACTACTTCATTAAGATTATTCGCAGATTCAGCCAGCTGTACACTGAACTCAGTGCGCTGACCAACGGGTACTTCTACCCTTCCAAATCCTACAGAGGTAATCACGAGAACGGCATCGTTGCCGCTCACATTGATGCTGAAACTACCGCTGGCATCCGTATTGGCGCCGCGGCCCGTTGCCTTCTCCACTACACTGGCATTAGCTACCGGCGAGCCATCTTTGGCGTTCGTCACTTTACCGGTCACTACCCTGCCCTGTGCGAAGGTGAATTGCATAAGAGCCAGCATGAGTACGGACAGCAGTCCTAACCGGCTCATCATTCGCTTGACAGTCATAAACGTAGTTTTAATTTTCATTTCTGTTTTTGTATCAATATTGGGTTCAATATTTTCTAACGTTGAATCACAAATTGCTTGCGCATCTGCTTGCCATTCACATCCACTACCAACACATAGTTACCTGCGCTCAGTCTGTCTGCCCTTAGCCCAGTACTCTCCAACCTCAACTCATGCCTGCCTTTATTTTTTATTCCGGCATTACTCTCGCCCACTTTCTGGCCCTGCATATTCCAGATACTTACCCGCACCGCTCCCGCTTCTGGGATCTCATACACGAGGGTTGAACTGCTGTTAACCGGATTCGGATAGATGATCAATGATTTTCCGGAATAATCCGGACGCAGATCATCAACCGATGTAATGATTGGGTTGTTGATATTTCTATTGAGGTACACAAAGTACTCGCCGGGCTGTAGCGTAATAGACTCTGCACCGCCTGTTGCATTCCTGATGGTATTGGTAGTATAGGAATACCATGGACCTGCCTGCGGAAAGGTCACTGTACCGGATCTTGGTGAGATGTCAAAGTTGCCGATCACCACTACTTTGAGTGAATCGCTCTGCACCGTCATCTGTTTGAATCCACTCGCCAGGTCAACGGTAACGTTATTACCAGTGAATGTTTGCTTGAAGTTATTGGTTAATCGTAATTGGTTAAGGCTGGCGTATACATTGAACAGGCTAACCCTGTTGGTATTGCCCTGGTAATCCCAGCGGATCGGCTTCACATCCGTACGGCACTGTTGATCAGGATAAGGTGAAGGAACCGTTCCATTTGGACAAGTGGTGATAGAATATTCATATCCATATTCGCCAAACTGCCAGATGAGCTTTGGTCCGGGCATCATCAGGAAAAACGCAGCTGCTGCTTCCTGGCGTTTCAATGCAGTGTTCAGATCTTTCACATTATAACCACCGGAGGCATTGCCAAAAGTGATGTTCTTATACATCAGTCGCTCCTCGTCATGACTCTCTATATAGCCTAACCGGAATGGATTGGTCCATCCACGCTTGTTATGCAACAAGCCTTCAAAATTTGAATTGGCAGTATAACACTTCGTGGCTTCGTTCATGTTGTTGTTGGCATTTCCCCAGAGCATCATACCAGCGTCAGACAGTTCTTTCTCTTCGGTGT
>JBKCVJ010000197.1:0-3832 GCA_046317915.1 Sphingobacteriales bacterium | reverse complement strand
ACAGGACGCAGGTTGCAGAAGTATTGGCGAGGTTCAAGCCGGTGTTTGACCGGACCGATGTTTTGTGGATCGGACAGAACATTAAATATGATCTGTTGATCCTGAAAAATTATGATGTTGAATTGCCGGGCCAAATATTTGATACGATGCTCGCGCACTATGTCATTGAGCCGGAAGGCAAGCGGGGTATGGATCTGCTGAGCGCGCAGTACCTCGGGTATGAGCCGGTGCACATTGAAGAGCTCATCGGCAAAAAAGGAAAGAACCAGGGTACGATGCGCGATGTGGAACTGGAACGTGTGAAAGAGTATGCGGTGGAAGATGCAGACATCACGCTGCAACTAAAGAATGTGTTCATACACGGGCTGAAAGAGAAAGGCGTAGAGAAGGTATTTTATGAAGTAGACAATCCACTTGTGCAGGTCCTCAAGGATATGGAGTTTGAGGGCGTGAAGATAGATGTCGATTTTTTGAACGAATATTCCAAAGAGCTTGATAAAGAAGCCAAGGCGGCAGAAGAGCGCGTATATAAAGAAGCCGGGGTTCGTTTCAACCTTGCATCGCCCAAGCAATTGGGAGAGGTGTTGTTTGAAAAACTCAAACTCGATCCCAAAGCAAAAAAAACCAAGACGGGTCAATACGCAACGGGTGAAGACGTATTGCAAAAACTGCAGCATCTACACGCGGTGCCGGCAGATGTGCTGATCTTTCGTGAACTCACGAAGTTGAAATCAACCTATGTGGATGCACTGCCTGAATTGATCAATCCCAAGACTGGAAGGGTGCATACTACGTATGGTCAGGCAGTAGCAGTGACCGGAAGGCTTGCGAGCAACAATCCAAACCTGCAGAACATCCCTATTCGTTCAGAGCGTGGGAAGGAGATCCGTAAAGCATTTATCCCAGGTGATAAAGAACGCGTGTTGATCTCGGCCGACTATTCACAGATCGAACTGCGCATTGTAGCAGCCATCAGTGGTGACCCGAATATGTGCGAGGCATTTCGCCTGAACAAAGATATTCATACGGCAACAGCGGCCAAGGTGTATAATATCGATGAGGGTGATGTCACCAAGGAGATGCGTTATAAGGCGAAGAGTGTAAACTTCGGGATCATCTATGGACAAGGTGCGTTTGGATTGGCGGATAACCTGGGGATATCCCGCACTGAGGCGAAGACCATCATCGATAATTATAAAAAAGAATTTTCCGGTATTACGAAGTATATGGATGATACCATCAACTTCGCAAGGGAGAAAGGATATGTGGAAACGCTGATGGGACGTAAGCGCTGGCTGCGGGACATCAATTCTGCCAATTTCACCGTAAGGGGATTTGCCGAACGCAACGCCATCAACTCGCCGATACAGGGAACTGCTGCAGATATGATCAAGATGGCGATGGTGAAAGTGCAGGACGCGATAAAGAAAGGAAAGTACCGCAGCAGAATGATCCTGCAAGTGCATGATGAATTGGTCTTTGATGCGTACAAAGATGAAGCAGGGGAACTTCGCGCATTGGTGCTGGAGAATATGCAGTCGGCACTGCCATTACCCAACGGGGTTCCTGTGATTGCAGAGGCGGGCGTAGGGAATAACTGGTTGGAAGCACATTAGGCAATGTGGCAATGCGGTAATGTGGCAGTGCGGCAATGGAGGGGTTAGTCAATAGCAATTAGCTAATAGCAAATAGCTCAACTTATGTTACAATCTTTTTTTGCGTGGTGGTTCAAGATGAAAGGATGGAAGGTGGGAGAGACTATTCCGGCAGAGGTAAAGAAATGTGTTGTGATTGCCGCTCCACATACGTCTAACTGGGATTTTGTGTATGCGCTTGGAACGTACAAAATCCTTGGCCTACCCGTGAACTATATCGCCAAGAAAGAACTTTTTAAATTTCCTTTCAGCATTCTGTTTAAAGCTACCGGTGGCATCCCGGTGGACCGTTCAGCGAGCCATAATTTTGTGGAAGCCATTGTAGAGATGTTTCATCAGAAAGACCATTTGTACTTATTAATGGCCGCTGAGGGTACCCGTAAACGCGTCACCAAATGGAAGAGCGGATTTTATTATGCTGCCATGGGTGCCGGTGTGCCGATCATGATGGGCTATCTGGATTACAGAACGAAAACCGCCGGCTTCGGCTACGTGCTCTATCCCACGGGAAATAAGGAGCATGACATGGCCAAGATCCGGCAGTTTTATGCAGACAAAACAGGAAAAAATCCAGAGCTCTTTAACCCCGACGCAGTGCGGCTTGATTAGTGCGTGTTTTCCTTGTCACAAGACGGATTACCCAGAACGCAAGGACGCCCACCAGGATCAGTCCCCACAACCGGATGATGAAGACAATAAAATCTTCAAAGATGTACCATCCCTGCTGGAGTGAATCGCCGATTCTTCCCCACAGTCCTGCATGATACGCTTTCAGTTCAACGGGCCTCGACACCATCTCACGGTGAAGGATAGGCGATTGATATAGTTCCATGGTCACCACACTATAACGGATGTCCCGATCCAGCCTTTTATTGGCGATATAGTATTCATCTTGTAGTTCTTGTTGGTATATGCTGAGGACTTTTGTATCGTTTACATCTTTTTGTTTTGCACCGGCCACAAACTTCGGCTTGCTGCCATTGTATCGCCGCTGTCCTAATTGATTCTCGAAGTAAGGGATGCTTACATCATCTGCCTTGATGGTGCGATGATCTAGGAATACTACATCTGCCCCGATCTCGCGCAGGGTTGTGTCAAGCAAATAGTTTGGTACGCGGATGGTAATGGTATTGGAGACTGTGAAGTAGGTTACTACAAGGTTTGAGTCTTTGGAAACCTGCTGCTGGTCTGTGTTTTCCGTTGTGCTCGCCAAATGGGTGTAAGCCACGTAACCTTTGTTCTTCCGAACAATGTCTTCAATACGGGTTGTTGTTTGTTGTACATCATTGACTTTAAAACGAATATCTGCCGTTCGGATAAACTTGGTTGAATCCGGTTTTGATTCTTGCGATGCATCGGAGGAAATGTTGACGGAATCTGCCAGACTTTCAATGCTAACAGCGAGTCTTTCTTTTGTTTCAGAGTTTTGACATGAGATGGCCAGGAGGCACAGCAGTGTGCCGGTGAATAGGTAGCGAGTCATATAGATGATTTTGAGTTTATTTCACGGACTGGGAAAAAGTAACCCACACCATTTAACAATTAACAATTGGCAATTGACAATTGGCAATTAGCACTGGTTGTTGGAAGTTAGTGCCGCTCACCAAAATCCAACGACTAACTACCAGTGCCAATTGTCAATTGCTAATTGTCAATTGCCAATTGCTAGATATTGGTTATTCCCATTCCCACGCATCATCATTGATCAACTCCGCAACAACGGCTGTCCATCCCGTCTGATGCATTGCGCCAATGCCTCTGGAGGTATCTCCGTGAAAATATTCGTAGAACAAGATCAGGTCTATGGTCTCGGGCTGCTGGTAGAATGCAGCATGGTCGTTATGTACAGGCCGGTTGCCCTGTTCGTCTTCGCGGAAGATGGAGATGAACCGCTTCGCCAGTTCACCAGAGATCTGTCCGAGGTTCATCTTATTCCCTGAGCCCGTGGGGTATTCCAACTGTACTTCATCTCCATAAAACTGGTGATATTTTTTAAGCGCCTTGATGATCAAATAATTCACCGGCGCCCATACCGGTCCGCGCCAGTTGGAGTTACCGCCAAACATCCCCGAAGTGGATTCTGCAGGATCATATTGAATGTAAAGCCCTTGATGATCAAGATTAAAATGCAAAGGATTCTTCTCATGGAACTTTGATAGTGAGCGGATACCACCCGG
>JBKCVJ010000196.1:0-23224 GCA_046317915.1 Sphingobacteriales bacterium | reverse complement strand
GAATTGCGGAACCGCATTTCCACAAGGGTATTCTAGTGTAAATTATTTCAGGAGTTGATATGCCAGTAAGCTGAGCAGGTAGGCGAGCCCCGTCATGTAAACCGCCTGGATGATGGGCCATTTCCAGGTACCCGTTTCCCTTTTAACCACGGCCAACGTACTCATACATTGCATGGCCAACACATAGAAGATCATGAGGGAAACCCCGGTTGCCAGGGTGTATACTTTAGTACCATCTGGTTTGGTAGCGGCGCTCATTTTTTGACGGAGTGTAGGATTGTTTTCATCGGCCCCTTGTTCCACGGCATACAGTGTGGCCATGGTGCCCACAAACACTTCGCGTGCGGCAAAGGAGGTGATCAATGCAATTCCGATTTTCCAATCAAAACCCAGCGGCTTGATGGCGGGTTCAATCCATTTACCAGCAATGCCTGCAAAGGAATTTTCAAGTTTGAGCCTGTTGTTGTCAGCATCGGAAACCTGAGCACTTGCAGCTGGTGCGCTGATTTTTCCATCGGGTCCGTAGCTGCTCAATGCCCACAACAACAAGGAGATCACCATGATCACTTTACCCGCATCAAAAACAAATATTTTTGCTTTCTGGAACATGGTGAGGAAGATGTTCTTCCAACGCGGGGGACGGTATAAGGGGAGTTCCAGAATGAAGAAGCTTTTTTCTTCCATCCTGATGAACCACTTCATCACATAAGACACAGCCATGGCCATCACAAAGCCAAGCAGGTAAAGGCCCATCATCACCAAGCCCTGTAAACTCAATACGCCTAGTACGGCCTGCTTCGGTATAACGAGGGCAATCAGTATCGTGTACACTGGAAGTCGCGCACTGCAGCTCATGAGCGGGGTAACCATGATGGTCAGGAGCCGCTCTTTTCTATTCTCGATGTTCCTTGCGCTCATAATTGCGGGAACGGCACAGGCAAGGCTGCTGATCATCGGCATCACACTCTTTCCGTTCAACCCCACCTTACGCATGATCTTATCCGTGAGGAAGCTGATCCGCGCCATATAGCCCGTGTCTTCCAGGAAGGTGATCAGTCCAAACAGGATCATGATCTGGGGTACAAAAACGAGGATACCGCTGAGACCAGCCAGGAACCCATTGATGAGCAGGTCAGTGAACCAACCGGGCTGCAAAATGGATGAAAGCCAATTGCCTACTGCCCCAAACGCCCATTCAATGGCGTTCATCGGGTAATCTGCGGCCCAGAAAATACTTTGGAAAAGGAAGAACAGCACGGCAAACATGATAGCATAGCCCCAGACCCTGTGCAACAAGATCTCGTCAAATCGTTCTGGCAGGCTTTTGGGCCGGTGAACGGGCTCTTCACTTACAGTATCGTCCAGGATCTTGCTGATCCGTGCATAGCGGCGCAGGATCTCATCGGCCTGAACCTTGGTATGGTTGAACTGGCTGGATTTTTCGATGCCCTCAATTTTGTCTTGCAGGCTGTCCGAAAAACTCATCTGCTCATGGTTGATCAGGTAGTGTACGGCGGAGTATTCACTCAGGTCAGGGAACAGCATCTTGAGCGCGTTAACAGGTTCCTGGCTCATTTCGCCAACGGGAACAAAAGCAGGGTGCACCTCAGTCTGCCCCGCAACACGCAAAATCTCTCCCTTTAGTGCGTTAATCCCTTCGTTTTTGCGGGGATTGATGATTACTACGGGGAGGTTCAGCTCTGCACTTAACTTGGCGACATCTATTTTCATTCCTTTCTGCTCCACCAGGTCCATCATCGTCAACGCAACCACCACAGGTTTCTGAAGGTCCGCCACCTGTGAAGCATAGAGGAGGTTTCTCCTCAGGTTACTGGCGTCAACGATCACCACAATCAGGTCTACCGGGAAGGAATTGTTGGGATCCATGATGGCTTTGTACGCCACCCACTCGTCTGCCCTTCGGGGATACAAACTATAGGAACCCGGAAGGTCCAGGACATCGGCTTTGGTCTTGCCTTCGAGGGAACACTCGCCAACCTTTTTTTCAACGGTAACGCCTGGGAAATTACCCACCTTCTGGTTAAGGCCGGTGAGCGCATTAAACAGGGAGGACTTCCCACTGTTGGGATTACCTAGTAGGGCAATATGGAGGGATTTCGACAATTCAGTTTCCAGAATGTGCAAAAGTAAAGGTGGCAGGTGGATATCATTTACGAAAGGAGGAAATAGCGTCATGAGTTTAGTCATAAGATTGTTATTTTTTACCACTGTGATTTCTTCTTACGCATGCATGATCTCCCCTTTGCAATGATTAACTTCGCTGCATTAAACAGCACCACCTTTATGAAGAAGTTGATCTTCTTGTTCCTGTGTTTACCCCTCCTTGCGTCTGCGCAAAAGTTGAAGAAAGCCGATAAGCAAGTTGTTGATGCGCTCAACGCCCACGTTTATTTTTTAGCCGATGACAAACTGGAAGGCAGGCGCGCCGGAACACCTGGTGAGGCTCTTGCTGTACAATATATCACTGCTGAATTCACCAAAACTGGCCTTAGTGCAAGAGGAGAGAAAGGATATGTTCAACCTTTTGTGATTGATGATGGAAAGGTAGTTAAACAAACCAGCCTATTTGAGGTGAACGGAAAGCTGCTCACGGTAGAGAAGGATTTTTTTCCGATGGGTTTCAGCCCTGATTCAAAACTACTGGAGTCATCATCAGCTGTATCCGTAAGGGAGAAGGGTTCGCCCTGGTTCGTGAACCTTGCAGAAGGAATTATTCCCAATAAAGACAATCCGCATTTTGATATAGATAATTGGATCCGCAGCCAGGTGAAGAATGCCTATGAGAAAGGTGCAACGCTGGTAGTGTTGCACAATACCATTGATGGCTCGGAAGAATTGAAATACAACGGAAAGGATAAATCTGAAAAAGCCCCGATCCCTGTGGTATATGTGATGCGCGATGCGATTAAACAACACCTCTCTGATCCGGAAGCCACTTACGATTGTAAAATCCGGCTGGAGACAGAACCCAAGATCAGAACGGCCCACAACGTAGTTGGATACATTGATAATGGCGCTGCACAAACCGTTGTGATGGGCGCGCACTTTGATCACCTTGGCTACGGTGAAGATGGTAATTCAATGATCCGTAATGGTCAACCGGCGATTCACAATGGTGCAGATGATAATGCCAGTGGTACCGCAGCACTGATTGAACTGGCAAAGCTGTTGAAGAAATCAAAACTCAAGAAGCACAATTTCCTTTTTATCGCATTTTCCGGAGAAGAGTTGGGGCTTTACGGTTCCAAGTATTTTGTGGAACATCCAACCATTGCATTGAACACCGTTTCTTACATGATCAATATGGATATGGTGGGAAGGATGAACGACAGCACAAAGTCGGTCACCGTTGGGGGCTATGGCACATCGCCTACCTGGGGAACATTGATCAAGACGCAGGATAAGGGCCAGGCATTTACGATCAAGATTGATTCAAGCGGCACCGGTCCAAGTGATCATACCTCGTTCTATCGTAAAGATATTCCGGTATTGTTTTTCTTCACGGGTCTCCATACAGATTATCACAAGCCCTCAGATGATGCGCCCAAGATCAACTACCTGGGTGAGCTGGCCATCGTGAAATATATTGTTGGCTTGGTGTCCAGCACCAACAATCTCCCCAAGCTGGCTTTTTCAAAAACACGTGAGCAGCAGACGGGAACCTCCACACGCTTTACAGTATCTATGGGTATCATGCCAGACTATACTTTTAGTGGAGCGGGTGTTCGTGTAGATGGGGTGAGCGAGGGAAGGGCCGCGCAGAAAGCTGGGCTCAAAGCAGGAGATGTTGTTACGCAGTTAGGAGAGCACAAGATCAGCTCTGTGGAAGGGTATATGCAGGCACTGAGTAAATTCAAGAAAGGAGACAGCACCAAGGTTACCGTGAAACGTGGTAGCGAAGAAATCGTTTTTGATATTGCATTTTAGATGATCCGTTTAAAAGTTGATAATGAGGAAATGTTCCAGGAGTTCTTTGACCAGACAAGACTCCTGGGTGTGGTGGGCCCGATGAAGGATTACCAGTTTTGCTGGCACCTGAATCAGGCCATGCAGATCGACTTTCGGTTGAACCGAGAGTTAGAGATCATGTTGACCAGGAAGAAGCGGAATTATTTTTTTTCAATTTTCACTTATCCTGAGCCGGCCGGTTCGCTGGTTCATTATTTGTATAATAACCAGTTTGATGGCGAGTATCTGCTTCCAGAATTCAAGCACCTTGATTTCCTCTGGCTCATGAAGGGCGACGTGATTAGTGAAGAGACTGTTCAAGCCATGATTCAATCCGTGCGGCAGATCAATGGCGTACAGCTGGTGATGGAACTAAGCCAGGACAAGATCAAGAATAAAGGGCATTTAATATTTTAATATGTGGGATGAAACCAAAGAAGCACTGTACAAGCGCTTCCAATTCAACAATTTTTCCGAAGCTTTTGCTTTCATGACCCGCGTTGCTTTTGAAGCGGAAAAAATGGATCACCACCCCAAGTGGACCAATGTCTGGAACACGGTGGAGATCTGGCTCAGCACGCACGATGCGGGAAATACTGTGACAGAGAAAGACCGAAAGCTTGCGGCAAAGATCGACAAACTTGCAGCCTGATTATAATCGGTTATCAGATTAATCGAATGACTGCCTCTTCTTTAGAGATGATCTCTCCAATGGGTTGTGTGAAATCACCCAGCCCATAGGCTTTTAGGGTTTCAAGCACTTCATCGCGTGAAGCCGGATCAACAGCGATTAATAATCCGCCACTGGTTTGAGGATCCGCTAAGATGGATTTTTCCACTTCGCCAAAGCCTTCCATATTTATTTTTTGACCATAGCTCGCCCAGTTTCTAAGCGTGCCACCTGGTACTGCTTTTTGTTCTATGTAAGCAAGTAGTTCCGGCGTGATCAATGGAAGTTTGTTCACTTGAACTTTTGCGCTGGTGCCGCTGCCTTCAGCCATTTCTATGAGATGTCCGAGTAAACCAAATCCAGTTACATCGGTCATCGCTTTTACGCCATTTATTTTTCCGAGTGCCTCTCCCACTTTATTGAGCTGCATCATTTGCGCTGCGGCAAGGGCCGCATGTTCTGGCTTAAGTATTCCTTTTTTCTCTGCCGTGGTTAAGATGCCAACACCCAATGCTTTGGTGAGGTAAAGTTCATTTCCTACCACAGCGGTATTATTCTGTTTAACAGCATCCGTTGGAATGATTCCATTCACAGCTAGTCCGAAGATCGGCTCAGGAGAATCGATACTGTGTCCCCCCGCGAGAGAGATACCGGCTTCAGCACAGATGCTTCTGCTGCCCTCAATCACCCGTTGAGCAACTTCTGGCGGTATGGTGTTGATGGGCCATCCTAAAATGGCGATGGCAAGAATAGGTTTCCCCCCCATTGCATACACATCACTGATGGCATTCGCAGATGCGATCCTGCCGAACTGATAAGGATCATCAACAATCGGCATAAAGAAATCCGTTGTAGAGATCAGTGCGGTTCCATTGCCCAAGTCCAACACTGCCGCGTCATCCTTAGTATGATTACCAACAATCAATCTATCATTATCTGGCATGGCAAAATTGGAATGCAGGATTTTTTCCAACAAGGCAGGTGAAATTTTGCAACCGCATCCTGCGCCATGAGAGTATTGGGTAAGTTTTATGGTGTCTGTTGGATTAAGCATGTTGCTGTGTTTTTAAATGATGCAGCACCTCTTGTGCTGTTTGGTTGGATCCGGATTGTTGACAAGTGATGGTGGTAAGCGGTGGTGCAGGATCCGGCCTGTTTGCGAGGCTTTTTGAATACTGTTTATCATAGTAGTGCAACAATACTCGGAAACATTCTTTGATATTGTCTTCAGCCAGGAAATTCAAAGCTGTTTTCGTTTCCAGTCCGCCAAGTCGTTTTTGGATTCTGATAACAGCTGCAGCAAGATCTCCACGATTCAGTTTGCCGTAATGTTTTACGATATATGTTAGCCTTTCCTCAAAAGGTACTTCAATAAAGTAAACGGGTTTATTGCGGATCGTCACCCACATTTCTTTGGTGATGTTTACATGACCGATGCGCTGGCTTTCGTCTTCGATCCAGATCTCTTTGCCGTTGCGCGCCTTTTTCCACAATTCATATGCGAACAGGTTCTCAAACATCTCCTGGCTGGGCTGCGGAGGTTGACCCAGTGCGCCAAATGCCGAGCCCTTGTGATGTGCGAGATGTTCCAGGTCAATGATATATTCTCCGGATTGATGTAAGAATTGTAGCACTTCTGTTTTTCCTGATCCGGTATATCCGCCGAGAACCCGCAGCGGATGATCTTGCAGGTGTTGGTTGATGGCCCATTTGCGAAAAGCCTTGTATCCGCCCACAACTGTGTAGACCTTGAATCCATACAGATCAAGCAACCATGCTACACCAGCGCTTCGCATGCCGCCGCGCCAACAATGCACGATGATCGTTTTTTGAGACTGGTCTTTCAACATGGCCTCCACCTGCTCAATCATCTTTCGCATCTTGAGTCCAAAATAATCCACGCCGATCTTGATCGCCTTTTCCCTACTTTCTTGTTTATAGGCTCTTCCCACCGCTTTCCTTTCTTCGTTGTCAAATAGTGGAAGGGAGTAGGCCCCAGGAATATGTGCATGCTCAAACTCGCCCGGACTTCGTACGTCCAGTACAGGAAATTCCTGCATCATTTCCAGCAATCGCGATATGTTGATTTTTTCAACCATGCTCTAAAAAGTTATTGGTTATCCGTTATCAGTTATGAAATAACCAGTAACAAATAACCAATAACATACAAGGTTTACAATGTGCCTTAACTGTTCATCGCCGTCAGGAATTCATTATTGTCTTTTGTATTCTTCATGTGTTTCAGTAACATTTGCATCGCTTCTTCAGCATTCATGTCTGCAAGGTGGTTGCGAAGTACCCACATTTTGTGAAGTACATCTTTTTCCAGCAACAAGTCTTCCCTTCTTGTTGAAGAAGCAGGAAGATCGATGGCAGGGAAGATACGCTTGTTGGCCAGGCGCCTTTCCAGTTGAAGTTCCATGTTTCCGGTACCTTTGAATTCTTCAAAAATAACCTCGTCCATTTTAGAACCCGTGTCAATCAACGCTGTTGCAATGATGGTCAATGAACCTCCATTTTCAATTTTACGTGCAGCACCAAAGAATTGTTTTGGTTTCTGCATCGCATTGGCTTCCACACCACCCGATAACACTTTACCGGAAGCTGGCGCAACCGTGTTATGTGCACGTGCCAACCTGGTGATGGAATCCAAAAGGATCACCACATCATGACCGCATTCTACAAGGCGTTTCGCTTTTTGCAATGCAATTGCGGAAACTTTCACGTGCTTTTCTGCTGGTTCGTCAAACGTTGAGGCAATAACTTCAGCCTTTACACTACGCTCCATATCGGTTACCTCTTCAGGACGCTCATCAATCAACACAATCATCAGGTAACACTCCGGATGGTTGGCTGCAATGGCATTGGCCACTTCCTTCAACAATACCGTTTTACCTACTTTCGGTTGCGCCACAATCAATCCACGTTGTCCTTTACCAATAGGTGAGAACAGGTCCATCATCCGCGTAGAGTAGATGTTTTGAGCGGTAGAGAGCGTCATTTTTTCATATGGGAACAGTGGCGTCAGATAGTCGAACGGTACACGATCCCTGATTTCTTCAGGAAGCCTGCCGTTGATGGTATCAACCTTCAACAGCGCGAAATATTTTTCTCCTTCTTTGGGTGGTCTTACGGATCCTAAAACCGTATCGCCTGTTTTCAGGCCAAAGAGTTTGATTTGCGATGGGGATACATAGATATCATCTGGTGACGACAAATAGTTATAGTCTGAGCTTCTCAGGAATCCATATCCATCCGGCATCATTTCAAGCACACCTTCGGAAAGGATAATGCCATCGAACTCAACATTAAATGTCTCTTTCACGGGTTCTTTCTCACGGTTGCGCAGACTGAACTGTTTTGTGGGCACTCCTTCGGGCTCCGCCTGTGGAGCTTGTGCCGCGGCAGTTTCTTCATTCAGCACAGATTCTTTTACATCGATGTCAGACTGGTCGTCGTTGTCTTCAAGGTCTGGTATTTCCTGCTGTGTTTCTGCTTTCTTTTTGATGGTCTTTTTTTCCGGCTTACGTGCTGGTGCCGGTGCTGGTGCTTCTTCCGGAGTGGCTTCAGCCTTTTTCTTCACGCGTGGCTTTTCAGTTACGGCGGGTGTTTCGCTTTCAACGATCGCCTCTTCCGTAGAGTTAGAAGTACTGGTTTTTACGATACGCTTCTTCTTTGGTTTTTCGTCTTTCGATTTGTCCATGTTTTCGCTGTTCAATATTGCCTGTTTGTCCAGGATTTTATAGATGATTTCCTGTTTGCTTAATTTTTTAAGGTTTGGGATTTTGAGCTGTTCCGCAATGTCAAGAAGCTCGGGAACGAGCATGTCGTTCAGTTGTAGAATGTCGTACATACAATCAGTTGAATAGATTTGGCATTTTCAGGGTGTTGCCAAGAATTGAGGTGAAAATTTGGGTTAGATTCGAACGAGTTGGCTATAACTGACGATCGCTACGGGGATAGGGGTGAGGTCCGGTCAGCTAACTATCCGGTGCAACATTAGTGATTATTTATAGTAATCCCAAATAACAGCCCGTTTTATACCCATTTTACTGCCAAAATGGGCAAAAAAGGCTTGTCATATCCATTATCTTTGCGCCATGTTTAATCAGCGATCTAAGATCAAAACATTGTTAGACGGCGAAGCCTCCGGCCAGGTGGTGATTGTGATGGGTTGGGTGAGAACATTCAGGAACAACCAGTTCATTGCATTGAATGACGGTTCTACCAATACTAATCTGCAGATTGTAGTTGAGTTGGGTACCGCTGAAGAGGCCCTTCTGAAGCGGATTACTACCAGCGCAGCGCTTAAAGTGAAGGGAACCCTCATTCCTTCTCTGGGGAAGGGCCAGAAAATGGAGCTGAAAGCCACGTCCATCGAGGTTTTGGGTGATTCTGACGCAGAAAAGTATCCCCTGCAGCCTAAAAAGCACACGCTGGAGTTTCTGCGGGAGATCGCGCACCTGCGTTTCCGGACCAATACCTTTGGGTCCGTGTTCAGGGTGCGGCACGCATTGGCTTTTGCTATTCATGAGTTCTTTAATAAGAAGGGGTTTGTCTATATCCATACGCCCATTGTCACCGGTAGTGATGCCGAAGGTGCCGGGGAGATGTTCAGGGTTACCACCTTGCCATTTGACAATCCGCCCCGCAATGAGGATGGTTCCATCAATTTCAAAGAGGATTTCTTTGGGAAATCGACCAACCTCACCGTGAGCGGCCAGTTGGAGGGTGAACTTGCGGCTACGGCTTTCGGCGAGATATACACTTTCGGACCAACCTTCCGCGCAGAGAATTCCAATACCTCCAGGCACCTGGCTGAGTTTTGGATGATCGAGCCCGAGATGGCCTTTTATGATATTGAGGACAATATGAACTTGGCAGAGGAATTTATTAAATACCTCATCGCTTATGTGATGAAGAACAATCGCGAGGATCTCGAATTCCTGGCGCAACGATTGCTGGAAGAAGAGAAGCAGCTTCCGCAAGACAAGCGTAGCGATATGGGGCTGATTGAGAAACTGGAATTTGTGGTCAACAATGATTTTGAACGCATCACCTACACGGAAGCCATCGATATCCTTCTTCAGTCGTCTCATTATAAGAAGAAGAAATTTCAATACGATGTTTCCTGGGGGATCGATATGCAGAGTGAGCATGAACGTTACCTCGTGGAAAAACATTTTAAGAAACCGGTGATCGTACGTAACTATCCTAAAGATATCAAGGCGTTTTACATGCGCTTGAATGAAGACGGAAAAACCGTTGCCGCAATGGATATTCTTGCACCCGGTATTGGCGAGATCGTTGGTGGTTCACAAAGGGAAGAACGCTTGTCTAATCTTGAAGCGCGCATGAAAGACATGCATATCCCTGCAGATGAGTTGTGGTGGTACCTTGACACCCGCAGGTTTGGTACTGTACCACATGCCGGCTTTGGACTGGGCTTTGAGCGCATGGTGCAGTTTGTAACCGGCATGGGTAATATCCGCGATGTGATTCCTTTCCCGAGGACGCCAAAGACTGCGGAGTTTTAAGGAGGTTAGTAAGTTATTTGTTAGTGGTTATTGCAATAACAAATAACCATTAACCTAATAACTACTTATGTACAGCTACAATCGGAAGATGACTGTGCAACACCAATTCGCTGCTCTGGCTTTTCCTGAATATGTTTTCCCAGAAATTATGTTTTTTAGGTACCGTCAACAATAGATCAATGTGGTTGGCATCTGCAAATGCATTGATGCCTTCTTCCACAAACTTGCTGTTGATATAATTATAATGAGGGTTTAGGTGTGCCATCATCTCGTTTATTTCCGTCAGTTCCGCAGTCAGGTCTCCCGTGAAATGTTTTTCTTTGTAATCTACATTCAGGATATGCAATGATGCATTGAATGTTTTTACTAGTGCTTCTATCTCTTCTACTGGGATGGTTTCCTTGACGTGATTAAAATCGCACGCGAAACCTATTTTTTTGATAGGTTTGTATGTAGCACCAGGCGGAACAATGAGCACCGGAGCGTCTAATCTTTTAATGGCCGCAAGTGTACTTGAGCCGATGATCATTCTTTCGATGGCACCTGCTCCTTTTGTTCCCATGACCACAGCAAAGGGCCGATAGTTGTTACACATTGTTGCCAGCTCTTCCACTACATCTCCTAAAACATTGTGTGCTTCGATGGGAACCTGATGAGAGGTGACGTGTTCCGCATCGTTTTTCAGTTCCTGGAGTTTTGCATCGCTTACTTTTTGCAATTCTTCAAGGCTGATGGTTACTACCGGTACTTCGCTGAATGTTACCGGTATTTGGTATGAGTGAAATAGAATGATTTTTGCGGAGAGGTCTTTGGCCAATGCAAGGGCATAATGTAGTGCGTTGAGTGCAACGGGAGAGAAATCGGTTGGGACAATAATTGTTTTCATGATCATCTTTATTATTTCCAGAAAAGATCGATTCTTCGCTTGACGTTTTCCTGGACGTTCAGGTAGAATAGATTGTAATCACCTACATGATAGTTTTTGGTTTTGTACAGGAATCCACCCGGGAACTTGGGCCTGCTGATCCAAAGCATGTTGTTGTGGATCTGCGCATCATTGGGTTTTCGTATGATGGAATTGAATTTATACAAAATAGCACCTCGATGAAGTTGTTTTGAAGCCATTGTACTGTCTGTGGTCCAAGTCAGGGGATTTACAACTACAGCATTTGCATCTGTGGTGTTTCCCGTGGATTCCACACCACGGCGGTAGGTTCTCCAGCTAACGAAGCAACCGGTTTGATTGGAGTCTTTACATACCGGGATGTTCTTGAACTCGTCTGGCGCCACGGCGATGCCCACGAGATAAGCGGCCACCAACCTGTTTTTGAGATTGCTGTTGTCAACATATTCCTTGATCAATCGCTTTGCGTGTGTAGTCCCCTGGCTATGGGAGGCGATGATGAAAGGCCGGCCCGGGTTTTTTGCAAGGAAATATTCAAAGGCCCTGGCGATGTCGCTATAGGCAGTATCAAAGGCACGGAGTGCTGTAGCGGTGTCTTTATACCAATACATATTGATATGTGCCTGGCGGTAGCGGGGCGCCCAAACGTTGGCGTATTTATTAAAGATGCTGGCCTGGTAAAGAATGGGCGATTGATCCGTCTTCAGGTTTAGTGAATCGTCGTCCATCCGCGCATTCAGGTCATTCGTTTTTTGTGGATCTGTAAATGTTGTTGGATGCAGAAAGAAAACGTCGACGGGTTGATCGATCCTGCCACCGCGGAGTGGTTTAGGGACTGAGTCTGAAGGGTCCTGCTTGTTAGGGTTTGCGGCCCAGAAGTCTATATTATTATAGTCTGGTGCTCCGGGCGGCACATGCTTGTATGTAGAAAGATGTTTATACATGTTGGGCTGGCAGGAGGCCACCAACAAAAGTACGCCCAAGTACGCCGCATGGCGAATGATGTTGCTCATATGGCAAAATAGTACGAAGTTTTGGTTTACTCGTGTGCATTTACTTAAATTCATTCTGATAATTCATTCTTTGAAGCTGCTTCGCCATATTCAATTCTTAAGGGCTGTGTTTATGCATGCCATTACCGCCTTTGGCGGACCGCAAGGGCATCTGGGGATGATGATGAAGACCTTCGTTCAGGAGCGGAAAGACCTGACGGCCGAAGAGTTGCTGGATTTCAATGCTTTTTGCCAGCTATTGCCCGGCGCGTCTTCTACTCAGACCCTAACCTTGATTGGATTTAAGCGCGGCCGACTCCCCTTGGCCATCCTCACCCTGATTGTCTGGATTTTACCTGCTTCCATCATCATGGGTTCTTTAAGTTTTTTGCTGGGATACATTGAGCGGGAGGATTTGTCTGATCATGGTTTTCGTTTTTTACAACCCATGGCCATCGGTTTTTTGGCTTTTGCGAGTTTCCGGGCTTTCACGCTGGTTATCCGGAACCGGTTGACAAGATGGGTGATGGTGTTGTCGATGCTAACCACTTACTTTCTGTTCAAAACGCCATGGATCTTCCCGATTGTTATCATCTTGAGCGGGTGGGTAAGTTCTATTTTGACGAGGGAGAAGGGAACGGTAGCCAAGATCGAGTACCGCCCGATCAAGTGGGGTAACATCGTCATATTTCTATCGATCTTTCTGATCAGTGGTGTGCTGTCTGAAGTTTCCAGGAAACAGGAATGGGAAAGCCGTAAGTCATTTAACCTGTTTGAGAACTTTTATCGTTTTGGCAGTATTGTATTTGGCGGTGGTGATGTGTTGGTGCCGATGATGTATGAACAGTATGTGGTTCGACCAACCAGTGAACGCATTCAAAAACGAAATCAGAATGTGATCCGGATTGAGCGAGATGAGTTTCTTACAGGAGCGGGTATCGTGCGCGCTATTCCGGGTCCGGTGTTTTCCATTTCAAGTTATGTGGGTGGATTGGCGATGAAGAATTCGGGTACATCGATGCAGATACTCGGGTGTGTAATTGGTATGGTAGGTATTTTTCTTCCGAGTGCCTTGCTGGTGTTGTTCTTTTATCCGGTCTGGCAAAACCTGCATCGGTACCAGGTGATCTATCGAAGTCTGAAAGGCATCAATGCCGCAGTGGTAGGGATTATGACGGCGTCAACCGTTTACCTGGCCAAGGACATGCACTTCATGGGTATTGTTGAAGGCCAGGCCATCGTGTGGATGCAGTTTGCCATAATGGTGCTCACCTTTATTTCATTGATGTTCACCAGAATTCCGGCGCCTATTATTGCCTTGATTTGTCTGGCACTCGGATTCCTGATTAACTGATTTTTATTTATAATAGTGGTTGGCTTCTATTTCGGCCTTGACGATATCTGGTACCAGGTAGCGGATCGACTTACCTTCTCTGATCAACTCACGTATATGGGTAGCCGAAATTTGTAACAGGGGCGCGTCGAGTACAATTTTCTGAACGGGCAGATCTTCTCTGATATCAAAGCCCGGTCTTTTATAAACGAAAATGCTGTAACGCTGCATGATCACTTCTGCGTTTTTCCATTTGTCGAGGTTCTGGAAACTATCGCTTCCCATGATAATGGAGAATTGGTGCTGCGGATATTTTTCCTCCAGATATTGGAGAGTGGTGACGGTATAAGAGGGTTTGGGAAGTTTGAATTCGATATCACTCGCACTCAATTTTCGTTCACCCTCTATGGCGAGGTTGATGAGGTGAAGCCGATGGTATTCATTCAGTAAGCCGTGATTCTGCTTAAACGGATTTTGTGGGGACACCACAAACCAGACCTGGTCCAGTGAGGTTTCCTGGATGAGATGATTAGCGATGATCAAATGCCCATGGTGAATGGGGTTGAAGGAACCGAAGTAGAGCCCAACTTTCATAAGTAATTGAAAATCAATGATATATCATTAAATCTCTTCTACAATCACCTTTTGCGCTTCGTTGAGTCGGAGACTGAGGTGATATCCAGCCACTTGAATAGAGATAGGGTCCCCAAGTGGAGCAACCTGATCAATAACAACCGTTTCCCCCGGAATGAAGCCCATTTCCATGAGTTTGAGAAATAGATCATCTGCCTCAATTCCCTTGATCTTTACGGGTACACCTACAGCAATCTCTGATAGTCGTTTTGTATTCATGGCTTTGCAAAGGTAACTGCTTATTCATTGCTACTTTTGGGGAATGGGATCAATTCATTTCTTCGAGGAAAAAACCGCCGCCTGGTTTAAAGGCAGGCGAGCAATGAAAGCCCTGCTCATAGAACTCTTTAGAAAGGAGAAAGTTGAGTTGGACGCCATACAGTATGTATTGGTATCTGACGAGGCCCTGCTTGAGGTCAACCGTTCTTACCTAAACCACGACTACTATACGGACATTATCACCTTTGATCTTTCGGCGCCAGGTAGCGCTAAGGTGTCTGACATTTACATCAGCCTTGATAGGGTTGAGGAGAATGCAAAACAGTACAATCAATCCAGAATCAATGAGTTAAGGCGGGTGATGATTCATGGGTGCCTCCACCTCTGCGGATATAAAGACAAGTTAAAAACAGATCAGTTAAGGATGCGGGAACGGGAGGACTACTACCTTCGACTATACACGAAACGTTCCACGTGAAACATTCTGTCTTTATTCTAGGGTTTTGTTGTTTACTTGTCAGCCTTGCCAAGGGGCAGGGATATCTGGTTACAGCAGATAAGCCCTTTGAGATTAACCGCGCTATGGATACTGGTATCGTGAACGTATTGGTTAGGGCTGGGGCAAGGGAATATGCGAGTGAGCAGGAGATGTCTTATCTCTACTGGGTAAATATCATGAGGAGAAATCCTTCCTTGTTTCATAGACAGTATGTTCAGGCTTATTTAAAGCAATTCCCGGAAGCGATATCGGAGGAATCCAGGAGTCTTGAAGTGGAGATGTCTACTTTGCCTGCCTTACCTCCACTGGTTCCCATTCGCAGTTTGTACGGAGCATCCTCTTTGCATGCGGCTTTTCTGGCGAGGACAGGTCGTTTGTCTCATGATGGTGAGGGTGGAAAGGGGTTTCCGACAAGAATGGAAGAGGCCGGGGTGCGGTCCTGCGCAGGAGAAGTCATTTTCGATGGCAAGGATGATATGCTGGTAGCAGTCATTTTATTACTGATAGATCATCTTGTGCCGGGCGTTGGGCATCGAAAGGCGCTTTTGAATCCCGCATTTACAAGGACTGGGGCCGCGGTTCGCTTCTCCCGGGAGGGCAGAGCAGTAATGGTGCAGGATTTATCCTGCCCCCAGTAGATCGTTCCACGTGGAACCTTCCCGTTGGCAGCACTACCAGAACCAGTTCTAAAGCGCTAATTTTGCGCTATGTTTCCTCAATATGATGTCATAGTAGTGGGTGCGGGCCATGCCGGCAGTGAAGCGGCGGCAGCGGCGGCAAACATGGGCAGCAAAGTGCTGCTGGTGACCATGAACCTACAGACCATCGCCCAGATGAGCTGCAACCCAGCCATGGGTGGGATTGCCAAAGGGCAGATCGTGCGTGAGATAGATGCCCTCGGTGGGTATTCGGGTATCGTGACGGATCAGTCGATGATCCAGTTCAGGATGCTCAACCGCTCCAAAGGACCCGCGATGTGGAGCCCCCGGGCGCAGAGCGACCGCATGCTATTCTCTACGAAGTGGCGTGAAATGCTGGAAGAAACCGAGGGTGTTCATTTTTACCAGGACATGGTCAAGGGGTTATTGGTCAAGGGGGGAAGGTGTACCGGGGTGATCACAGGACTGGGCCATCATATTGAGGCTAAGGCAGTTGTGTTGACAAATGGCACCTTTTTGAATGGCCTGATCCACATCGGCGAGAAACAATTCGGTGGGGGAAGAATGGCGGAGAAAGCGGCGACGGGAATCACGGAGCAGCTGGTGGAGTTGGGGTTTGAGAGTGATCGATTAAAAACGGGCACCCCGCCCAGGATTGATGGTCGGTCCCTGGATTATAGCAAAATGGAAGAACAGAAAGGCGACGAAGAGATCGTCGGCTTTTCTTACCTCGATGTCCCAAGGATCAAACCGGAGGAACAAAGAAGCTGCTTCATTACGTATACAGACAAAACTGTTCACGAGATCCTGAAAACCGGCTTTTCCAGAAGTCCGATGTATGCCGGAAGGATTGATGGGGTAGGTCCCAGGTATTGCCCATCGATAGAAGACAAGATCAACCGCTTTGCAGATAGGGAGCGCCACCAACTCTTCGTGGAACCAGAAGGATGGAACACCGTAGAGATATATGTCAACGGTTTCTCAACCTCACTCCCCGAGGATGTTCAATACGATGCCCTTCGTAGGGTTCCGGGGTTTGAGAATTGCAGAATGTTCAGGCCGGGATATGCCATTGAGTACGATTATTTCCCGCCTACACAATTGCATTACTCATTGGAAACCAAGCACTTAGAGAATCTTTTCTTTGCCGGGCAGATCAATGGAACCACTGGATATGAAGAAGCGGCTTGTCAGGGCCTGATGGCCGGTATCAACGCACATTTGAAGGTAAAAGGCATGGAACCGCTGATCCTGAAACGCAGCGAAGCGTATATTGGCGTGTTAATTGATGACCTGATCAGCAAAGGCACCGAGGAACCGTACCGGATGTTTACCAGCAGGGCCGAATACAGAACGCTTCTCCGCCAGGATAATGCGGATTTAAGGCTAACGGAAAAATCCTATCTGTTGGGTTTGGCTGGCCAGGAAAGACTCGAGGCGGTTGTTGCCAAACAGGAAGCGGTGGAAAGGATCAAAAAGACCCTCGCGGACTTAACCATTGAGCCTGAAGACATTAATGGCTATTTGTTACAAAAAGATTCAACGCCCATCTCGCAAAAGCAAAAATTGGGTCAGCTGATCCTGAGGCCGAATATTACACTGGCTGAGATCCTTGCCCATTCCAATACGGCGCAAACCGCATTGCGTGCGGAGAAAACAGATCACCTGGAGCAGGCGGAAATCCAGCTCAAGTATGATGTGTATATCCATAAAGAAAAAGAACTGGTTGCCAGGATGAGCCAAATGGAGGAATTGGAGATACCCGGCAGCTTTGACTATACCAAAGTGCAGGCCATCAGTGCGGAAGCCAAGGAGAAACTGAACCGCATCAAACCCAGAACACTGGGCCAGGCGTCGCGGATCTCCGGCATCAACCCCAGCGACGTGCAGATTTTGATGGTGTATATGGGCCGATGAAATCAGCAACTTAACAACTCAGTAACTCAATAACATAGTAACCCAGCAACTCATGTACACCCCTAAACAGCTCATGCAGATGTTTCCCTTGTTTGATCACAAACTGGCCGAGTTCATCGCCAGCATTGCTGAAACAAGAACTTTCAACGAGGGCGCTATCATGATGAAGACGGGTCAATACTTCAAAGCAAGTATGTTGATTACAAAGGGAAAGGTGAAGCTGTATCGGGAAGGCGATGACGGAAATGAGTTCTTCATGTATTTCCTCGAAGCTGGGAATGCATGTGCACTCAGCATGATCTGCGCCACCCGCAACCAGAGTAGTGAGATCATGGCCATTGCCATAGAAGAAACCGAAGTAATCATGATTCCCATCCAATATATGGATGTGTTGATGACAGAATACAAAGGCTGGTACTACTTCGTGTTGGAAACCTATCGCTCCCGTTTTGAGGAGTTGTTGATCGTGATTGACAACATCGCTTTTAAAAATATGGATGAGCGTCTGGAATGGTATCTCAGAAACCAGGCGAAACACAACAAACAGATCACGCTTACGCATCAGCAAATTGCCAACGACCTTAATTCGTCCAGAGAGGTTATCTCCAGGCTGCTGAAGAAACTCGAAAACAGGCAAATGGTTGTGCTGCATCGCAACTTCATCGAGTGGCTCGAACCCGTACAACAATAGCATCTTACAAATATTGCCCTCTGTGATTTTCGTCACTGTACAGGTTCTTTCTATTCTACAATTTTGCGTTGTGGATTGAAACAGACACCCTCTTTTCCCTCCAAATGGCCAAACCGGAACAGATTTTCCGGGTTCTGTGACTAAAGTCATTGTACTGGCCAAAAGACTGAACCAAATTTGTATAAACCTGTAAATCAACAAAAAATGAAAGTTGAGCAAATCTACACGGGTTGCCTGGCACAAGGCGCCTACTACATTGAAAGCGAGGGAGAAGTTGCCGTCATCGATCCATTGCGTGAAGTCGCACCTTACATCGAAAGAGCACAGAAAGACGGTGCAAAAATCAAGTATGTGCTGGAAACACATTTTCATGCGGATTTTGTTTCGGGTCACATCGATCTGGCAAAAGAAACTGGCGCAACCATAGTGTATGGCCCAACTGCAAGCCCTGCGTTTAATGCACATATCGCGAAAGACAATGAAGAACTGAAACTTGGAAAAGTAAAGATCCGCGTATTGCATACACCCGGCCACACCATGGAATCCAGTTGTTTTTTACTGATCGATGAAAACGGTAAAGAAACAGGACTGTTCTCTGGTGACACTTTATTCATCGGCGATGTTGGCAGGCCTGACCTTGCGCAAAAAGTGAAAGCGGAATTTACAGAAGAACTGCTCGCAGAGCATCTCTTTCATTCCCTTCGCAATAAAATTATGCCGCTGTCTGACGACATCATTGTATATCCCGCTCACGGCGCAGGATCTGCTTGTGGAAAAAACATGAGCAAAGAAACCACCGACACACTGGGTCATCAGAAAGCAACAAATTATGCATTGAGGCCCGATATGACCATGCCAGAATTCAAAAAAGAATTGCTCACCGGTCTTGTTGAACCACCTGCATATTTCCCGTTGAATGTGTTGATGAATATTCAGGGTTACGATAGCATCAGCGATGTATTGAAACGCGGACAACATGCATTAAGTCCCGCAGCATTTGAAGCATCTGCCAACGAAACCGGCGCACTCGTGTTGGACACAAGAGCTCCCGAAGTATTTGCAAAAGGATTTATTCCGAACGCCATCAATATCGGCATCGATGGAAACTTTGCACCCTGGGTTGGTGCAATGATTCCCGACATCAAGCAACAAATTCTTGTAGTGGCCGAGCCTGGTAGGGAAGAAGAAATCGTGACAAGATTGGCAAGGGTTGGTTACGACTACTGTATTGGTTATCTCGAAGGTGGATTTGAAGCCTGGAAGAATGCTGGTCAGGAAGTGGATATGATCCATCAGGTAACGGTTGATGAACTCGCTGAAATCATGAAAGGCGGAAACGTACATCTGTTGGATGTTCGTAAGAAAAGCGAGTATGATTCTGAGCATGTGGTAGATGCAGAAAATGCACCCCTTGATTTCATCAATGACTCCATGTTGCAGATCAATAAAAACAATACCTACTACGTGAACTGTGCAGGCGGATACCGGTCTATGATCTTTAACTCAACACTGAGGGCAAGAGGATACAACAATCTGATAGACGTAACAGGCGGTTTCAAGGCCATCAAAGAAAGCAACAAGTTCAAGGTCACTGATTATGTGTGTCCTTCAACGATGCTATAAAAATTTCATTAGTGTGTTTGAGGATTAGTAAGGGGGGCGTTTCTACGCTCCCCTCTTTTATACAAGGGAGAAGGTAAAGGAAGAAGTGTGAAGAAGAGCATGGAGGTTGAAGTTGGAAGACTTTTTTTAATAGAGTATTTATGAAGAGGATTTTTAGTGTTCTTTTTTTTGGGTTGATATTTATTTGCGGAACGGCGCAGGAGAAGGCTGAAGATACCAGTAGCTTAAAGCATGCATTGTTGAAAGGCAGTTTGGATCTTCATTTCAGGTTGTATTATATGACCACACAGAATGCACAGGAGCTTAGTGATTATTATGCATGGGCTTTTGGTGGCGGCATGACCTATGAAACCGGGAAGTTCAAAGGTTTTCAATTTGGTGTGGGCGGATTCTTCACCTGGAACCTGGGCTCATCTGATCTTGCAGTAAAGGATTCTCTTTCCGGTGCAAGTAACCGGTATGAGATCGGACAGTTTGATATCACGGACCCGGGGAATAAAAATGAGTTATCGAGACTGGAAGAGTTTTACCTGAAATACAATTACAAGAAATCATTTGTCAGAATAGGCAGGAGTCTGATCAACACGCCCCTGATCAATCCGCAAGACGGAAGGATGCGACCAACAGCCGTGGAGGGGATCTGGGCCGAGGTCAACGATATTTCTAAAACCAAGCTCCAGGGTGGATGGATTCGGAGGTTCTCGCCCAGGGGAACCATCGATTGGTATGCCGCAGGGGAGTCTATCGGCATTTATTCCACCGGCGTGAATACCGATGGAACCAAGTCTGGATACAAAGGCAATCTGGAATCATCCGGCGTTGCGGTTTTGGGGGCACAGTACAAACCAAAGCAGAACATCCAACTGCAGGCATGGAATTATTACATCGATGAGATCATGAACACATTCATGGTCCAGGGCGATGGGATCTTCGCTTTGCAGGGAAAGAACAAACTGATCACTGGCCTGCAGTATACGCACCAACGTGCCTTGAAAGACGGCGGGAATGCAGATCCGCGTAAAACTTTTTTTGACCCCAATCAAACAGCAAATATCATCTCGGGCAGAATAGGGGTAGACACCAGGGAAGGAAAGCTGTTTTTCAATTATACCCGCATCACAAAAGACGGGCGCTTCCTCTCGCCGAGGGAGTGGGGCCGGGAGGCATTCTACACTTTCTTAAAAAGAGAACGCAATGAAGGTTTTGGGGATGTGCACGCCATGACTGTCAATGCCATCAGGAGCTGGGATAAAAAGCGGCTCACCACTGAGTTAAGCTATGGCTATTACGATATGCCATCGGTAAATAATTTTGCCATGAGCAAGTACGGTTTGCCGTCATATCATCAGTTTCTGACGGACATTACCTATGATTTCACAGGTTTTCTGGAAGGACTGAAACTGGAGTTGCTTTACACCTATAAACTGAACGCAACAAGCGTGGAGGATCCCAAGGCCATCATCAATAAAGTTAATATGCATCACCTTAACTTTATCCTGAACTACCGTCTGTGATTTGAGTCACTTAAACAGCGGGTATATTGAATGATCTTTGTCATACACTTTAAGCGAATATCATGAATATTATTGAATGGATCAGGCAGCCCTGGCCTTGGTATGTTGCCGGTCCGCTGATTGGATTGACGGTGCCCTTGTTACTCATTCTGGGTAACCGCACATTTGGAATTTCTTCTTCATTGCGCCACGTTTGTGCGGCTTGCATTCCTGCGAACATTTCTTTTTTCAAGTATGATTGGAAAAAAGAATCCTGGAACCTGTTATTTGTTGCTGGAGTATTGGTAGGTGGATTTCTCACGCATATGTTTTTGACTGACCCCAATGCGGTTCAGGTAAACCCTAAACTCGTAGAAGAGTTATCGGGATACGGCATCACTGATTATTCAAGTCTGATCCCCACAGATGTATTCAACTGGCCAGCGTTGTTTACCGCCAGAGGATTTATCCTGATGGTAGTTGGCGGATTCTTGGTGGGCTTTGGTACCCGTTATGCAGGAGGCTGCACATCCGGTCATGCCATCATGGGCATCTCCAGTCTGCAGTGGCCCTCAGTCATTGCCACCTGTTGTTTCATGGCCGGAGGATTTGTGATGGCCAATTTGATTTTACCCATGATCATGAAACTTTAATTCCATACACATGCAAAATTCAAATCATCTCGCTTTTGTGAAACCCGTGGAAGAAAACAGGGACTTTGAAGTGCGCTCTCTGGATGCGCAGTGCGTGAACAATATGGAAGAGCGCCAACCACATTGGCACCTGCTAAAGTATTTGTTCATGGGTGCATTCTTCGGAATCATCCTGATCAAATCAGAAGTGATCTCCTGGTTTCGTATCCAGGAAATGTTCAGGCTACAAAGCTTTCATATGTATGGCGTCATCGGCTCAGCCATTGCAGTGGGTATGCTGAGCATATTCCTGATTAAGAAGCTCAACATCAAAACCATCTATGGGGAAAAAATTACCATCCCGGAGAAGAAATTCAACAAGGGCCAAATTTATGGTGGCCTCATCTTCGGGTTCGGCTGGGCGATGACCGGCGCATGTCCGGGTCCACTGTTTGCTCAGATCGGTTCTGGTGCGCTGGTGGTGATCGTTACCCTGTTGAGCGCTCTCGCGGGTACTTGGGTCTACGGTTATTCCAGGGATAAACTACCTTCCTAATATGCAGAAGCAGATCCTCGTCATGGTCCTTGGCTTTGGTGTGTTGTTCGCAGCTTCCTGCAGCAACTCACCTAAGCAGCCTCTCGGCATCAAGGCCGACGAAGCGCCATGGCAGGGCTGGAACAAATACCAGATCAAGCCGGAAGACACGATGGCCTGGTATGGACATGAGCTCATCGCCAATACAGCTTTGTATTTGGGACCGAAGGGAACCGTGGCACCCATCACCAACGGCATGAATTGCCAGAACTGTCACCTTGATGCAGGTACAATGCCCTGGGGTAATAACTACAGTGCAGTGGTATCTACCTATCCCAAGTTCCGTGCAAGAAGCGGGGGAATTGAAACCATCCCCAAACGTGTCAATGATTGTATCGAAAGAAGCCTTAACGGTAAAGCTATAGACAGCAACAGCCGGGAAATGAAAGCGATTGTTGCTTATCTCCATTGGATCGGCGACGAGATCCCAAAAGGTGCAAAGCCGAAAGGCTCCGGTATCTTGGATCTTCCATTGATGGACCGGGCCGCAAGTCCGGAGAAAGGACAGATCGTGTATCAGCAACAATGTGCAAGTTGCCACGGACCTAACGGTCAGGGACAACCGAATATTGAAGGGTATGGCTATGCTTATCCGCCGCTCTGGGGCGATCATAGTTACAACGATGGGGCGGGCCTATTCCGCCTATCCAGATTTGCCGGTTATGTAAAGGCCAATATGCCGTTTGGCGCCAACTATAAGAACACACAGCTCAGTGATGAAGAATCCTGGGACGTGGCGGCATTTGTGAATTCACAACCGAGGCCAAAGAAAGACATCTCGAAAGACTGGCCAGATATTTCCAAGAAACCATTTGATCATCCCTTCGGACCATTTGCCGATGGGAAGACGGAAGCGCA
>JBKCVJ010000195.1:0-15304 GCA_046317915.1 Sphingobacteriales bacterium | reverse complement strand
TGGCAAGAAGTTGTTGTTGTACTATGGCCTGGGCATGGCCTTTGTGGGACTGATTGCCATCGTACAGACATTCATGACGGGCGAGGTATTTACCATCTGGGCAATGATCTTTGTAGTGGGCTTTGTGGCCTTTCAGTGGGTTTCTAATTTTATCAATATACGGGCGGGGAATCGTTAATCAAACCTGCTCTTCACCTTCATCATTTTTTCCACTTCCGCCACGGTACGTGGTGATGCAGTAGACATATTCCTCCTACCGTCTTTGGTGATCACGATATCATCTTCAATCCGAACACCGATGCTCCACCATTTTTTATCACAGTCGCTACCGGATGGAATATAGATCCCTGGCTCAACCGTAAGCACCACACCTTCATCCAGGGTTTGTAGACCTTGATCATGTACGTCAAGCCCCAAATGATGCGAGGTTCCGTGTGGGAAATATTTCCTGACTTCGGATTCATTTTTGATGATGCCCAGTTTCACGAGGCCGCGGGCAATAACTCTGTTGGCCACCATATGCGGCTGGCGGAAAGGGATGCCCGGGCGACATTCCAGGATGGCGCTATCTGCAGCTTCCAGCACCAGTTCATAGATGATCTTTTGTTCTGGTGTGAATTTGCCATTAATGGGAATGGTGCGGGTGATGTCTGCCGTGTATCCATGGTACTCTGCTGCACAATCACTGAGCAGCAGGTCCCCATCTTTCATGAGGCGCTGGTTGGTGATGTAATGCAATACGCATGCATTGTCTGCTGAACCGTTGATGCTTGGATAACCGGGATATTCTGAGCCATGTTTTTTAAATCCATACTCCATGATGGCCTGCACCTGGTATTCCGTCATGCCGGGCTTGGCTGCTTTCATCACTTCATTGTGTGCATCGCAGCTAATGTCCACCGCTTTTTGGATTAGGGCAATTTCTTCCGCCGTCTTGCGATGACGCAGGGTGCGCATCAGCATAGCGGTATTGTTCGCGAGTTTCTTGCCGGAGTTGGTGATAAGGCTGTCAACGATGTCTGTCATTTTAGACAGGGGATCCGGATTGCGTTTCATCCTCGACAAGATGTCCTCATTTTTGTAGAGGCTGTATACAGAATCAAATTGGGCGATGGGCAGGGTAGCGGAAGTGAATTGTGTATGGTTGAATACATTTTCGATACCCAGGACTGCGGGTGCTCTTTGCTCACCGAGGATCTTGCCTGTCCAGAGTTCCATCGATGGATTTCTTGGTTGAACAAAGAGAAATTCGTTTGATGTTTTGCCGAGAATGGTTTGCGGTTCTTTAAAGATGACCAGTACAGCATTGGGTTCTTCAAATCCGGTGAAGTAGAAGAAGTTTTTGTTTTGAGCGAATTGAAAATCCACATCGTTAGACCTGACCCTCACCTGGGCGGCAAAGAAAATACCGATGGTATTGTTGCCCATTTTCTCCCTGAAGGCAGCTCGTCTTGCGGCGTGAAAAGCAGGCTTGAGATAGTCCGTTGGATACTCCGTGGTCTGTTGTGCGTTAGTGGTTATTAGGGTTATTAGTAAAAGGCCGAGGGTGAACATGCATTTCCGCATACAAAGTGAATTTTCGTGGCCAAATATAGGTAAGCTGGCCGTCAAATCGGTTTCATGGCACAGGTTTGTTTTGTACGGTTCTAATCTTAGGTTGGGTGTAATGTTTATCGGGAAATCTTAATTTCAGGGCATGGACAATCATGGCGCTGATATTCCAGGGAGAATTTAGGTATATACAACTGATTTTGAATGCTTACAAAAATTATTGCCTCCTTGTTTTTGCTGGCAGATGCATACCTCGGCATTCGATTTTTATTGAACAGTTTGAATATTTTACAAACCAGCAAATATGGCAAGGGCGCCACATTGCTATATGGAATCCTGTTTACTGGATTGGCTATTGTTGGAACTTACTTTTTGTTTTTTCAAAACCAGCAACGCTGGGCGCTTTGGATCGGTCTTGGTCCATGGCTCTTGTTGTTGGTGATTCAGTTGGCAGTCATGTTATTCAGCGACTATAATTAAATTCTGATGGACATCATTCATTTTCAACCGAGGTGGAAGGAGGAGATTGTAGCAACAAGCAAGCGGGGTATACTGGTGTTTGAGATGACGATGGGCGTGGATCATGTGTATTTCCCTTCTCAGGTGAAATGGGATAAAGATGCGCCGGAATGGGCCAAGCTAATGTGGGAAGAATATATGAACGAGTGCATGAGATGGTGCAATAACAATAGCGTTCCATTTACACTCGCTGACAATACCTTTATGTACGAAGAAAGGAAGTAGATTCACATTCTAAAGCTTAAGCCATGCGGATCACTGTTTTGCTTTTTGATCAATTTGAGACACTGGATGTATTTGGGCCGGTGGAGATCTTTGGGCGACTCAAAGATTTGTTCACCATACGGTTTGCTTCTCTACATGGGGGCATGATCGGGAACCAGCATGGGGTGAGCCATCCTACCGTATCGTTGAAGGAGGTAGAAGACAGCACAGATCTGTTTTTGATACCTGGCGGATATGGCACCAGACCGTTGGTAGATGATGAAGAATGGATCGATGCCATCAAAAAAGTTGCCGAAGGTTCAACCTATGTGCTTACGGTGTGCACAGGCACTGCATTGCTTGCGAGGACCGGACTGTTGGACGGAAGGGAAGCTACTTCTAACAAGAAAGCGTTTCAATGGGTAGTGAGTAATGGTGCAAAAGTGCATTGGAACAAGCGTGCAAGGTGGGTAGTTGATGGTAAGTATTATACATCATCCGGTGTTACCGCCGGTATGGATATGTCCTTGGGTTTTATTGAGCTCATTCATGGATCAGCACTGGCAGAGCAGGTAGCGAAGGATATTGAGTATTGCTGGATCAGGGATAAAGACAACGATAGTTTTGTTGCGATTGAACAGTAAAATTGAACAAAGGATTTTCATCGATGCCAAAGAAACCCATCATCAACGCTACATTTACAATTCAACGAAAACAAGGACCAGCGCCCTGGCATTTTGTTGAGCTTAGGGACATACCGCAACAATTTGTTGCTGCCAATGGCCTTGTGCGCATCAGCGGTTGGATTGATGAAGTGGAGATCAGGCAGTTTAATCAGAGAGGCATTAGGCACTGGGCATTGGGCACTTCTTGACATTTTAATCATTTTTACATGGAAGCTAGTTTCGAGAGTACATTTCAGCAGACGCTTTGGAAGAACTTTGGGGCTGCCATCGATATGCTTGATGATATCGTGAAGATTTGTCCGGACGAGGTTTGGCGAAAGGAAATGAAGATCTACTATATGACGTATCATACGGTGATTTTTCTCGACTATTATCTGACCATTCCCGTTGCAGGTTTTACGCCGTCCCTGTCCTATACTTTGGGGGATCCTGAGAAGCTGCCAATAGGGGCTGTTGACGATGTGATTCCTGATAAGCATTATACCCGGGAAGAAGTAAGGGTATGTATTGCTGCTGCCCGGGAAAAGTGCAGGAAGCTATGTACGGCAGAGTCTTCTGTACTGAGTACTAAGTGGATCAGGCCAGAGGAGATTGATCTGCATGGACTTTGCCCGGGGCTGGTGGTGAACTATAGTGTTCTGGAAATTCTTTTCTATAATTTCAGGCATGTGCAACATCATGTGGCGCAGTTGAATATGTTGCTGCGGCAGAAGGAGGGTGTTGCGGCGGATTGGATAGCGATGGTATCCTGATTTTTTTGGACAAGCAAATGAAGCCCTATCCTGGCAATGAACATTTCAGTGTAGCTTTGAATAGGCGAAAGGACTAAATCTATGCAACAGGGAACAAATGTACAGGCAGCCTATAACCAATGGGCCAATCAATACGATACCAACCAGAACAGGACCCGGGATCTTGAGGCGGTAAGCCTGCGTGAAACGCTTACAAACAGGGACCTGGGCGCCGTCTTGGAAATTGGGTGTGGCACTGGAAAGAATACGGAATGGCTGGTGACTAAAGCTGAGTTGATCTTGAGTGTGGATCTGTCTGAAGAGATGCTGGCAAAAGCGAGGGAGAAAGTGCAGGATGCTAAAGTTGATTTTGTGCAGGCAGACATCACCGCACCGTGGGAATTTGCAGCAGGTAAAGCATTTGATACGGTTGTGTTCAGTCTTGTGCTGGAACATATCGAGGATCTGGAAATGATTTTTGAGAAACTGCGGACGGTTGTACGCAAAGGCGCTTTTGTTTATATTGGAGAGTTGCATCCTTTCAAGCAATATGCCGGTACCAAGGCACGCTTCGATACAGAAGAAGGCACGCAGGTTGTTACCTGTTTCAATCACCATATTTCAGATTTCACCGGTGCAGCATCGGCACATGGATTTCAACTGCAGAATATTCGCGAGTATTTTGACGATGCCGATAAGAACACGATTCCCAGGATCCTAACCCTAACTTTTTCTTTCTAGCTTATGGATCTGAAGTTGAGTAAGACCTTTAAAATTGTTTTGGCCATCGTATGTATTTTACTGTCCATCCTGGGGTTTATGTTGAAATTACCCGGGGTGTTTCGGGAGCACGACAGGGCCATGCATGCGGGATTTTATTTTCTGGCTGCGGGGTTTTTCAATGTGTTGTTTGCAGGAAGAAGTATTTGGCGGCATGGGATCATCTTCGCATTGCTGTTCGGCTTCAGCGTGGCCATTGAACATGCACAGGAATACTCTAATACTTTACTGGGCAGAACCATTCACGGCAGGTACGATCCTGAGGATGTGAAGTACAATCTCAAAGGGCTGATCTATTTCTCTGGTGTTTGGCTGGTATGGTGGATTTATCAAAACTTTTCAAAAAAGACTGAACCTAAACCTACAATCAAAGAGGATTCTGCATATTTGACGAAAGAAAAGGCTATGCTGACATCGATCCATCCCAAATTGCCCATGCGGGATAAGGCAGTGACACAAGACTATTACACCCGGTTTTTGGGGTTTGAAGTGGTGGGCGACTATCCAGATTATCTTATGCTGGAAAGGGAAGGCATCGAGATCCATTTTTTTGCATTTGCTGCATTGGATCCGCTGGAGAACTACGGGCAGGTCTATATCAGAGTGAGTCACATCGATCAATTGTATAAAGAACTTTTGGATAAGAAAACAGCCATTCATCCCAACGGTCCCTTGCAAGAAAAACCCTGGGGGCAGAAAGAGTTTTCATTGCTGGATCCGGATCATAATTTGTTGACGTTTGGAGAAAGCGCGAGTTAGGTTGCAGGTTGGAGGTCGCAGGACGCACAGGTCGCAGGTTGCAGGTCGCGGAGTTCGCAGCATTGCCACATTTTCAAATTGTCACCACGTATCGTTCTGGTTTTGTTTTTGTTCTTCCAATGATCTTTCTGGCTTCGAGATCAAGTTTGACTGTTTCACCATACCACTGCACGCCGCCGTCAAAAGTTTTGCCGATGCGTTGGTAGAGGGCTTCCATCAATTCAAGGTGCGTGGGTTCTTCTTTTGCCAATATGGCCAGTAAGTTTTTTTTCACTAGTTCATATTTGTCTGCTGCAATTTTCTTGTTGACCTTGCCGGGAACCGGGTGCAGGGTTTGAACTTTTCCAATAGATGGTTTGGCGGATTTGGGCAGCATATTGAAATACTTGTAACATAAAGATAACCCGGACCAATCATCCCTCCAATATACCTTTAGTCATGAAGCTGTTGAATTTACGGTAGTATATTATTTACCTTATCTATCCCTAAAACAAGCCACCATGATAAAAATGACCTACGCCACTACCGTTCATAAGGATGCCAATACTGTCTACCGAAAAATGCTTGGACTTGATGATATGGCCCATTACAATGGGTGGACATCGGCATTCAATCCAACGTCAACGTATAGGGGAAGCTGGGAACAAGGTGCTGCGATTCAGTTTATTGGTGTGGATGCAGAGGGAAAAGAAGGCGGAATGGTTTCTGAAATTGCCACAAATGATCCTGCAAAATTTGTATCGATCCGCCACCTGGGCATATTAAAGGATGGTGAGGAAATACTTGAGGGCCCTGAGGTGGAGGGATGGGCCGGCTGTAGGGAGGAGTATACATTTGAAGAATCAAATGGAACCACCAAGGTAACCGTGGCGGTGGATGTGAACGAATCATACATTGATTATTTTAACGACCATTACCCTAAGGCCCTTGATCTGTTGAAGCAGATTGCAGAACACTGATTCATCACACTTCAAATACAAAAACATGAAACCCAATGCAGTTGCCTGGTTCGAGATTTATGTTAACGACATGCCCAGAGCGAAGAAATTTTATGAGACTGTTTTAGCAACACCTCTTAGTCACCTGCCTTCACCCAATGAGGCGGATGGTGGTGAGATGTATGCCTTCCCGATGAACAACGAAGCGCCCAATGCGTCAGGTGCATTGGTGAAACATCCCATGGGCCAGCCCAGTGCTACGGGTACGCTGGTTTATTTTGGTTCCGAAGACTGCGCAACGGAATTGAGCAGGGTAGAAGCCGCCGGGGGTAAAGTGCAATCGCCCAAGTTTTCAATTGGTGAGTTTGGTTTCATCGGTATTGCCAGTGATACGGAAGGGAACACCATCGGATTTTATTCTATGAAATAGCCATTAGTGAATAGCTATTAGCTAATGGCAATTGGCTACTTTAGCATCTATGAGAATATGCTTATTGGTGTTATCATTATTTGCATTGCAGCATTCATATGCGCAGCAGTGGCAGGATACGGTTTCGCAATTGCGCTCAATTATTTCCAGATACTATGACTCCACGGGTCCAGGTGGACAGTTTTCTGTGATGCGCGATGGAAAGGTCGTTTATGATACGGCATGGGGCATGGCGGATCTGGAGCACAAGGTTCCGATTCAACTTGAATCGAGAATCGAAGCGGGGTCTGTGTCAAAGCAGTTTACAGCGGGTGCGATTTTGTTGCTGGAGCAGCAGGGCAAGTTGAGTGTTGAGGACGATGTCAGAAAGTATGTACCCGAGTTGCCAAATTATGGTCAGGTGATCCGCATTCGCCATTTACTGGATCATAGCAGTGGTCTTCGTGATTGGGGTAGTGTAGCCGTGATTTCGGGATGGCCCCGGTCCACTAAATTTTATACGAATGATGATGCCCTGGATGTGATGGTCCGCCAGCAGCAATTGAATCATGTGCCGGGTGCTGAGTTTATTTACAGCAATTCCAACTATAATCTGATGGCCATTTTGGTGCAAAGAGTGAGTGGGATGAGTTTAGCTGAATTTACAAGGAAGTATATTTTTGATCCAGCGGGGATGAAACGTACGCAGTGGCGGGATAACCCAAACCGGGTTGTGCCTGACCGGGCGATTGGTTATTCAAGGAGTGGCGCTTCATGGGAAATTGATATGCCTAATGAATATGTGTATGGGAACGGTGGGTTGCTGACTACGGTTGAGGACCTGCAGATTTGGACGAAGTATTGTCTCGATGGGAGATTTGGATCACCATCTTTACGTGAAAAGCAGTTGAAGACATATCCCTTCAACAATGGAGTGATGAATGAGTACGGCGCAGGGTTATTTTTACAGCCAGTGAATGGAACGCGCGCGATTCAGCATAGTGGTGCAACGGCCGGGTACCGATCCTGGTTAGTATACTATCCGGACTTGAATCTCAGTATCGCCATGTTATTCAATACACCCCGCAACTATGGCGAAGCGCCAAGGGCCTTCTTCAATGTATTTGCTCCGGATAAGCCGGCAGCAGCTCCCGCCGTGGTTGCGGCAGATACTGCTTTGTTCAGTAAGATGCGGGGATGGTATCGTAATAACCGGGATGGTTCGGGCATATTAATTGCGTATGGCAATGGAAGGGTAACGGCCGATGGATTCAACGTCCAGATGCTTGCGCCCAGTGCTTTTGTTTATCAGGGAGAACGCTATCTGTTGGATGCAACGAAAGGCATTCGTAAAGTTTTTCCGGGCAAGGATACCATGCATTACAGTAAAGTGGAGGCATCTCCGGAGCAGGTTGCTATTCAGGAATACATCGGCACATATTATTCTGCTGAAACCGTTTCCACGGCAGTGGTGAAAGAACGGAATGGGCAGATGGTGCTGCAATTGAAACCCAATATGGAGTACATTCTGTTTCCTACTTACAAAGATGGGTTTCGAAGTCCGAGTTTAGGTGCGCTGTATGCAGAAAGGGATCAACGGGGAAAGGTGAAAGGATTTAAGGTCAGTGTGTCCCGCGCGCGAAATATTGATTTCAAAAAAACCAGTTGATGGATAAGGTTCAGCAAGCAATGGATGCCATGGAAGTTCTTGATTCATCAAGGCTTAGTGCTGCTTTTCACGCCGGTGTGGATCCCAATATGGAGTGGGAGGGAACCAGTTTAGGGGAGCAACTCGTTAATATGTATCTGCGTGGCCCCGGATTTACAGATTGTGTGCGTGTCATCATTAATCATGGATGGCGGGTTGATGATCCTGCGTTGAAAGCAGTTTTGCTGGATGATGATGCGTTGCTTGCATTGGAGATCGCTAGAGATCCCGCGGTGATCCATCGAACCTATACCTATCAATGTACATTTACACCCCTGCTGAATGCTTCATTGTTGCATCTATGTGCCGAGTATAATCTCCCGCGTTGTGCAAAGGTTTTGCTGGATGCGGGCGGGGATGTAAATCAACCTGCGGGTGTGGATGTAAATGGCTTTGGTGGACAGACGCCGATTTTTCATACGGTAAACCAGCACAACAAGGCCTGCCTGCCTATGATGCAACTGCTCATCCAACATGGCGCAGATCTGCATTTTACCGTGGCTGGATTGATCTGGGGAAAGGGTTATCCATGGGAAACCTTTGTTCCATCAGTGAATCCCATCAGTTATGCGATGATGGGTTTGCTGAGACAGTTTCAACGTTCAGAGGAACAGACCTATGATGTTGTGCAGCTTTTGATGCAAGCGGGTTACGATATACGCTATCAGCTGGCAAACGTTCCCAATAGATATCTTCAGTGAGGTGACTCAGCCTTTTTTCACAAATTTGGTCAGGATCACGATGGTTTGATCGTTGATCCTTCCTTCGATCTGTGCGGTATCGTTAGGCACCAGCCGAATTTTTTTTACGATGGTTCCCTTGGCAGCAGTGAAACTTGCGCCTTTCACATTCAATGCTTGTGTAAGCACCACGTTGTCGCCGTTTTCCAGGATGTTGTTGAACGCATCTTTGTGCACATCGGCAACCTCAAATGCGGAGAGTGCCCATTGGATGACATCTTCATCAGCTTCAAAGGAGTTCAGCACATCCGCGGCCCATCTCTGATCTTTTCTTGCATAGAGCAGTCGATAGCTCAAGGCTTGAACGGCGGGCTCCGGATTCCAGATGCTTCCTTCCAGGCAACGCCAGTGATCAGCATTCAGGTGATCCATTTCTTGTAGACAGGTGTCGCATATCGCCACCTGGTTTGTTAGTTGATCCGGATCCCTTGGTGTGACGGCGTATTCCTGTGTTGCAGATTCATTGGTGCAGAGTTCACAGGTTCCGCCACAGCGTGCGGATAAGGCGGCAGCTAAAGCCATGTATGATTGTTTTAAGGTGGCGCAAAGGTAGTCTTTTCAAGGGCAATGCTTTAGTGTTGGGATGGATGAACGGTTTTCGTATATGTTAGCAAGGTTGTATTTTGTTCTGCTATGGCACAAAATCAACCAACATATTTTACCGATCTGCGCGTAAACATCAAGATCCAGCTGATGGCCATGTGGACCGCAGTGATGTTCTGTTATGTGTATGGCGATTATTTTGAATTGTATGTTCCCGGCAAAACACAGGGGCTGCTTGACGGGCAGAATTTGCTGGACACGCCAGCGAAACTTTTTCTCGCCATGTTGTTGTTGTTGATTCCTGCGTTGATGATCATGCTATCTGTGTTGGTAACGGCGCCGGTTAACCGAATCCTCAATATGGTATTTGCCGCGATGTATACCTTACTGATGATCCTGGTGGGCCTGGGGTCCATTTCTGAATGGCGGAGCTTCTACGTTTTCCTGGCCGGTGTGGAAGCGATCATCACGATGATGATTTTCTGGAAAGCATTGAAATGGCCCAGGTTGCCGGTAGATGGTTTATAGTACCGGTAAATAAACAGTAGACAAGTATGAATAAAGACATCCTTCTATATCATCAATCCCTCGCTGCGGAAGACCGGGCTATATGTGATTTGTTGCAAGCTGAGATTAACACAGCGTTGCCCGAAGCGGAAAGTAAAGTCTGGCATGCGCATCCGGTGTGGTTTCTGGAAGGAAATCCGATTGTGGGGTATAGTAAGTTGAAAGGCAGTGTGCGCTTATTGTTTTGGAGCGGACAAAGTTTTGAGGAAGAGGGGCTGGCGGTGGAGGGGAAGTTCAAAGCAGCAGAAGCCCGGTATGTAACGGTGAGTGATGTTAAGGTAACAGCGCTTCGCCGTTGGCTGGGAAAGAGTAAAGAGATCCAGTGGGATTATAAAAATATAGTGAAGCGGAGAGGAGTGTTGGAGAGAATGAAATAGAATCTGGACAATTGGACATTTGTGCAATTGAACAATTGGGCAATTGGCGAGAGCCTTCCAACTTCCAACTTCAACCTTTCCTCAACGCGGGTCAATCCCATCAAAAGTATTCCCCTGGTTCAGGTCGCCGGTTTCAAAACCTTTTTTGAACCAGTATACGCGCTGTGCGGAAGTGCCATGTGTAAATGCATCCGGCATCACGGCACCGGTGGATCTTTTTTGAAGTCTGTCGTCACCAATAGCGTTGGCCGCATTCAAGGCTTCTTCTATATCGCCGGGATCAAGAATATTTTTCATTTTTTGCGCGTGATGAGCCCAGACGCCTGCAAGAAAATCAGCCTGTAGTTCCATCATGACGGAAAGCCTGTTGCCTTCTGCTTCGCTCACCCTTGAGCGCATACGCTGCACTTTTTCTGAAGTGCCATTAATGGTCTGGATATGATGACCTACTTCATGTGCCACTACATAGGCCATCGCAAAATCGCCAGAGGCGTTGAGGTTGTTTTGCATCTCCTCGAAAAAAGAAAGATCGATGTAAAGTTTCTGATCGCCGGGGCAATAGAAAGGGCCGCTGGCGGAGCTTGCACTTCCGCATGCTGATTGAACAATTCTAGGAAATAAGACGAGCGTTGGTGCCGGATAGCGTTGCCCATTTTCGGCAAAGATCTTTCCCCAGACGTCTTCTGTATCTGCGAGTACAACCTTTACAAAGCTAGCCCGTGCATCGTCTGCTTGTTTTTCTGCCGGACTCATGGGTTGCGGAGTACCTACTGGCCTTTGCTCCAGTGGTGAAGGCAGTCGAGATGTATCCCCCCCCAGAAATGCAAACAGGAGCCAGATCACCACGCCGACGATCCCGCCGCCGGCAACCATACCGCCGGTAGACATACCGCGCCTGTCGTCAACATTCGTACTTTCCCTTCTGCCTTCCCATTTCATGGTGTCTGATTTTCAGCAAACATATTATTTTTTGCATTTACGACAGCGGGACGGTGGGATTTTGAAGCAAGCAGCTTGGGAAAGGGAGTAGGGGGGTGTGGGGAGTAGACTGTTTTGTACATTAGCGTATGCGGAAATGGTTAACCTATGTATTTCTTTTTCTTGTTGGATTGGGCTCCTACTTTGTGGTAGCCAATTATCCTTACACTGCCGAAGTAAAGCCATTGCAGGTTTTAACAGATACGTCTCGTATTGCAGTGGACTTGCGTGCTATTACGGGACATACTCAGATGCGCAATTACCTACATCCTGAAGTTTTAGACAGTGTTGCCGATTATATTCACGAGACTTTTCAGCAGCAAACTGTTGAAGTTCATGATCAGCCATTTACGGTAGAGGGCCGGCAGTATCGAAATGTGATAGCGAGCTTTGGTCCTGCGGATGCGCCGCGGATCATCATCGGCGCGCACTATGATGTGGCCGGGAAACAGGAGGGAGCAGATGATAATGCAAGTGGTGTTGCGGGGATTTTGGCGCTGGGACGATTGTTGAAAGGAAAGACACTAACCCATCGGATTGACCTGGTAGCGTATAGTCTTGAAGAGCCGCCTTTTTTCGGGACAGAAAAAATGGGGAGTTTTATTCATGCAAAAAGTCTGAAGGATCAGAAAATACCCGTGAAGGGAATGATCAGCGTGGAGATGATCGGATATTTTTCAGACAGCGTGGGCTCGCAGGATTATCAGTGGGTTTGCTGTCGTCAGTATATGGAGACAAGGGTGATTACATAACCGTGGTAAAGAAACCAGGCGGAGGTGATTTTGCAAAACAGTTTAAGGAGGCATACTTCAATAACAATAGTTTACCTGCGAAGGCATTTGCTGCGCCTTCGTTTTTTGGAGGGATCGATCTGTCTGACCATCGTAATTACTGGCAGTTTGGGTATAGTGCAGTAATGCTTACAAACACCGCATTTTACCGGAATCACCAGTATCATCTTACCGGCGATACCGTTGACAGGCTTGATATCCGGCGCATGGGTTTGGTGGTGGATGGGCTATACCGGGCCATTGTTCAGATGCAGTGAAGGCCATCATGAATTTCATCCGATTATCCATTGCCAGGTGATATTGTCCGTGACAAGAAGTATCTTTCTGTTATGCCTAACCGAAAAATGATACGACTCGCTGGAATTTTATATTTGCTGGTGATTATTACCGGTATATCCTCTGAGTTGGCGGTACGCCAGCGGTTGCGTGTATCTGGCGATGCAATGCGAACTGCCCGCCTAATCATGGAGCACGAAAGTTTATTCAGGTGGGGTGTAGTTACTGACCTTTTGAATTTTGTGATTGGCATCCCTGTCCTCGTCATTCTGTATCGCGTATTTCGCTTATCCTTCCCGTTAGTGGCCACCACCGCATTTAGTTTTGCGATGGTGCAAACAGGTATAAACGCCATTAACATGATCTTTCAGCTAGCACCCCTTAATTTCCTCAGTGAGGATGCGTTTCTGCAGGGATTTACATCGGAACAATTGACTGCATTATCTCTGGTCTCCCTGCAACTGCAGGCACAGGGGTATGGGATCGGATTGCTTTTCTTTGGTGCGTATTGTTTATTGGTGGGCTATATGTTGCTTGAAGGTAAATATGTTCCTTCCTTACTAGGGTGGCTCTATGGCGTGGCTGGCGTGTTATACATCGCAAATACCCTGATCCTGTTCCTGGATCATGATTTCAATAATCCCTGGTTTATATGGATGATGATGCCAATCTTTTTCGCTGAACTTGGTTTTACCTTATGGCTATTGTTTAAAGGGTTGCGATATCCGGAGCACAAATTGGTAGGAGAGTAATGTGAATTGTGTGTTTGGTTGTACCTTTTGCTTATGAGTTACCAGATCAGGTTCATGGATAAGGGAGACATCGCGCAGGTGCATCAGCTTCTGGTTGAATTTGCCACATTTATTGGTAGGCCTGAAAAATTGATCATTACCCCGGATAAAATGCATAAGGATCTGGGTAAATTCAACTGCATCATCGCATGCGAGGGCAATGATGTGATGGGCTTCGCCAGTTTTTTTCCAGCCTATTATTCCTGGTCCGGTAGCGCTTATTATTTGGATGATCTTTATGTACAGCCGGCGCATAGGGGTAAGGGCCTTGGACAGGCGCTCCTTGATACTGTCATTGCCGAAGCAAAAAAGGCGGGTTGTTACAAACTCAAATGGCAGGTATCACGATGGAACCAGCGAGCCATATCATTCTATCAAAAACAAGGCGCAATAATACACGATGTGGAAATCAATTGCGATCTAATTTTAAGCTAACACCAGGTTTATGGTAAACAATATACATCGACCGAGTAGATGGATTTCTGTCTTTCTGATTTTGCTTATTCTTTCTTGCAAACAACAGAAGCAAGCAGAAGTACAAATCCCTGTTTATCATTTGAAAGATTCTATACGTGTGGATGGTGATGCAGTTGTTTTTCTTCGTCCAGACAGCATCAGGTATGAGGAGATGAGTGGTGACCCCGGCAACGGGGCAGCGGAAGTGGATAGCGATCATGGTTTTGCCATTCAACAAACAATAGACGGCATCCTGAAAGATCCGATGTATCGCGGAATTACCATCACGGTAACGGATAGCCGATACATTCAGTTTGGCGGCTGTGAGACTTGTCCATCATGGATGGACCGGGATTCCATCAATTATGGATACGTGATGACCGGCCCCGGCAGAAAGCCAATGATGGCTATCAATACGGTTCACAGTGGTGATTATCTGGAGGAGTTGCATGAGTATTACAGGATCGATTCTTTGTATGGGTTCCGGAAGTTATCTCTGACAACGATGTTTAATGACGCTCATCTTTTCAATTTGACAGATACCATTTTTGCCGATTTCAATGGCGATGGAGAAACGGACCGGGCATATTTCAAGAAAGATGGGAATGCAATGCGGCTGCTGGTTGCAGGTAAGACGGGCGTAACAACCATCGGAAGACATCCTTCTTTTGCAAAATTAGGCGATGATTTCAGCTGGGCGAGTTTCTGGGCGCTGACGCGAGATAAGGATCTTGAAGAGCATATGTTGAAAGGCGCCGTTCGTAAACATCCGCTCGGTCCCAACTCGATCATTATTCAACGGGATGAAGTGGGCGGAGGGGTTGTTACTTTCAAAGACGGTCAGTATCAATGGATTCATATGACAGACTAGATGTTAGTGGCATGGATATAAACATCTTTCTTCAGACAGTGGCTCATCACGCCGCTATCAGTAAATATCTCCAGTCTTTTGACGAGCAGACGGCCCGTTTTTTTGCGCCACATCCTTCGGATCTGCCGTCCATTCAGTTGTTTTATGAAGATCCCCTGAACAGAGGGTGGTGTGGGGTAGATGAAGTTTCGGGTAGCCTTGTGGGTTATGCCATTTTACGCCTTGATATCACCATACATGACCGTGCGCGAATTGAAGGATATGGATTCGTGCCTGACAGTCGGATAGATGCCTCTTTTGCACCATCTGTGGCTGCTGGTTCAAGGGGTACTGGACTTGCTGATGAAATTTGGTCCAGGGTTTTGCAGGATGCGATCAATCAGGGGCGCAGGCGTATATTCTTGTGGGGCGGGGTAAAGGCAGATAATCTCAGGGCGATCAGATTTTATGAACGGCTGGGTTTTATTCGCCTCGGTACTTTTCTCCACGAAGGTGAGAATTTGGATATGGTTTATCTGGTTGATGCCAGAAACTGATCAAAGTTGTATCTTAAGCCCTCAACCAAAATTTCCTGCACATGGTACGCGTATTTCTCTTTGTATTCGTTGTTGCATTCTTTTGTCAGGCGA
>JBKCVJ010000194.1:0-3507 GCA_046317915.1 Sphingobacteriales bacterium | reverse complement strand
CGTAGAGGAAGCGAAAGACATTATTGCTACGCAGAATCCCCTGCCTGCGAGACATGAAGACTCACATGATGTGTTGGGTACCTACCAGCTGGTTGCGGATAAAAAGGAAATGATGGTTGTGCCAACAAGTGCAGAGGAACTATTGCGCATTCTCCAGTACCGCCATCGGATCCTGCTATCATCTCGTACGGATAAATATCCGGGTATGTTCAAAGACCGTGATAATTATGCGGGTAACACCAGATTTGTAGATCCGTTTTTGGTAAGAGGCACGCTTGTAAAGGGGTTTGATTATTACCGTGTCCTGACTTCGCCTTTCGCCAGGGCTGTGTTTATGATGTTCATGATCAGCGAGGTACATCCCTTCCTGGATGGGAACGGCAGGATCGCCAGGGTGATGATGAATGCTGAACTCACATCAGCGGGACAGTCTAAGATCATCATCCCTACGGTATACCGGGATGATTATATTGGTGCGCTTCGGAAGTTGACAAGGACATCAGACGCCAATCCGTTTGTTAGAATGATGGAAAGGGCGCATGTTTTTAGTTCCAATGTTCACGATGATTCCATGGATAATATGCAGGCATACCTTGAAAGTTGTGAAGCCTTTTCAGAGCATACCGAAGGGAAGTTGACGATCATGCCGAAGTAGGATTTTAATCCAAAAGAACTTTTTTTCCTAACTTCCGAAGACTGAATATGAAGCATTCTTATGCCATTTCCCATCCGATCCTTTGAACAGCATCTGCCCGAGACCATCCTGAAAAGAGGCTTGGCTTTGTCGGCTTCCCCATAATTCGGCCGGTTCCATTTAGAGTTAATATCTGATTTGTTAACTTTAAACAATTAGATTATGAGAAAGCGATTTACAGAAAATCAGATTGTCTCAGCCATCAAGAAGCAGGAAGGGGGTATTGCGGTAGAATCAAAAACTGAGTTTATCTTTGAAAACGCTGAATGACACTGGCACTAAAAAAGGGGGAGCTGACAGCAGGATTTATGAGGAATAACAAAGTAGAAAACAGGCATATACATTTAGTCGTTTTATTTATCGTGTTCATGGCAGTTTCCGCTTCTGTCTCTGCGCAGGCAACCGGAACCATAAATGGATATGTGCGGGACTCGAAAAGCCTGGTTCCCCTGGGCGGGATCAGCGTAAGGGTGTTGGAGGCTGATAAGGGAGCCGTTAGTGATTCTTCCGGATTTTTTCGGATAACGGGTCTTCCTACCAGAACGTATACCCTTGAAGCGTCTGGAACCGGCTTTAAATCTTTGCAAAAGTTTGACGTGGTACTAACATCCGGAAATACAGCCGAGGTTAGTTTTGAACTGGAGACTGCAGTCACGGATCTCAGCAATATTGTGGTACAGGCGAATTTTGCCAAACCCGTGGGGGTAGTGAACTCGGTTCAATCATTAGGCATCAACGAGATCGCCCGATATCCGGGCGCCAATTTCGATATGGCAAAAGTGGTTCAATCATTGCCGGGGGTTTCGGGCTCCGTTGGATTCAGGAACGATATCATCATCAGGGGCGGTGCTCCTAACGAGAACAGCTATTTTTTGGATGGCGTAGAGATCCCAACCATTAACCATTTCGCTACACAGGGCGCGGCTGGCGGTCCGGTAGGAATGCTGAATGTTTCCTTCATTGACAAGGTAACCTTACACACCTCGGCTTTCCCCGCCAAATATGATAACCCTTTGTCGGGCGTTCTTCAGTTTCGCCTGAAAGAGGGCAATCCCGATAAGATCCAGGGAAACGTGAGGCTCAGCGCCAGTGAGGCCGCATTGACGATGGAAGGTCCGCTTGGAAAGAGAAACGGTAAAACCACTTTTTTGGCCTCGGTGCGAAGGTCTTACCTCCAATTTTTATTCAAGCTGATAGAACTGCCGTTCCTTCCCGACTACTGGGATTTTCAATATAAACTCACGCATAAGATCGACAAAAAGAATGAGATCAACATAATCGGGCTGGCTTCGATCGACAATTTTACTTTTTCAAAACCAGATAATGCCACGCTTGAACAACTCTTCATACTTGACCAGATCCCATTGAACAAGCAAAAGACCAATACCATCGGAATTTCATGGCGTCACGCCATCAAAAACGGGTGGTGGCAATTGGTGGCAAGTAAGAATACGCTAAACAATTCCGCTGATAAATTTGAGAACAATCAAACCAATGATGAATCGAAGCGCATCTTGAAGTATAAGTCTATTGAAGACGAGAATCGCTTGCGTTACGAGTTGAACAGCAACATCGGTGGTTGGCAGTTGAACGCCGGCGGTGTATTGATCTATTCCGATTACAGCAATTCAACGTATCAGCGGCGTCCTACAGGAACGATAGACTATGCCAGTGAGCTCGGATTTTTAAGGTATGGTGTACATAGCAGCCTGAGCAGAAAATTCTTTTCAAACCGGCTATCGCTTACCGGCGGTCTCCGCGTAGATGGAAACAGCTTTACTACTAACGGCAACAACATCGGCCGGACCTTGTCGCCCAGATTATCCATGGCATATTCCCTTGCAAGAGGACTTAACATCAATGCTTCTGTTGGCCGGTATTATAAGATACCACCTTATACCACCCTTGGTTTTTCGATGAATAACAAGTTTGCGAATGAGGACCTGGAGTATATTCGTTCAGACCATTATGTGGCAGGACTGGAATGGCTGCCCTCGGGCTCATTGAGGATCACCGCGGAGGGTTTTTATAAGAAATACGGTAACTATCCGGTCTCCTCCGCGTTGGGTATTTCCCTGGCAAATCTGGGCGGTGATTTCGGCGTATTTGGAAATGAAAAAGTGACCAGTACCGGTGAGGGTGAAGCGTATGGGTTCGAGTTGCTTTTTCAGAAAAGGCTTACCAAACATTTTTATGGCATCATGGCCTACACGTTTTTTTATAGCCAGTTTTCGGGAGCCAATGGTGTATTACTGCCTTCGGCCTGGGATAACAGACATTTGGTGTCATTTACCGGTGGATATAAATTTGGCAAGAACTGGGAAGTGGGGGTGAGGTTCAGGGCACAGGGTGGAGCGCCCTACACGCCATGGAATAATTTCCTTTCGCTTGAAAATTATCCATTTACAAACGAGGCAGTGCTCGATTATCCGCAACTCAATACACGTCGTCTGGAAGCGTTTCATGCTGCCGATCTTAGGATCGATAAGAAATTCAACTTTGCCAAATGGTCCCTCGATCTGTTTTTAGATATACAGAATGTATACAATAGCCTGAACCCGACACCTGACGGCTGGACGCTAAAGCGTAATCCTGATGAATCTATTGCCACTACAACCGGTGAGCCCTATAATCCGGGTGTATTTGGTGATCCTTCGGCTCAGAACAATCGTCAGAATGCGATCGGTGTGTTACTGCCGCAGAATAGTGGTTCGCGGTTGCCGAGTATCGGATTTGTTGTGGAGTTTTAGTTTTGATTATATTTCATCGAAGCGTAATCGATCATAAACCGGTATTTCACATCGGATTTCAAT
>JBKCVJ010000193.1:0-4334 GCA_046317915.1 Sphingobacteriales bacterium | reverse complement strand
CTTGTGCGCCACCCTGTAGCTGTTGAATAACAGATCGTGTATAGTCAACGATCTCTTGCTTGGATTGCCACACCTCTTCTTCTGTAGTGCCAATATTGTGATACTCATCGGCGAGGTAAGATGCCCAGGTTTCTATATCGCCTTCAAGGTAGCTGTTCCAGTACGTATCAAGGGCCAAACGGAGTTCGGCTTCCAATTCCGGGGTCAACTGCATGGCAAAGGCGCGGCGGCAGGTTTAGGTGAGTCCGCCTACCGTAAAATATCCAATTAATCTGGAAACAAAAAATAGCTATTAGCTAGTAGCTAATAGCTATTTTATTCGTCAGATGAATTAGAGTCCAAAGACGCCACTGTTCAACAACTGCAAAGTAGTTGTCTTGTGCTCCGTAGGCACCAGGATAGACACGTTATGCGATGATCCGCCAAAGCTCACCATCCCGATGTTCACCGTCTGCAGTGCCGTGAAGATCTTCGCCAAAATACCGGCCTTATCCGCTAGCTCATTGCCCACAATCGCGATGATGCTTTGGCCTTTCACCACTTCTACATCACCAAAGGGAGCAAGCTCTTTCAAGATCATGTCCAGGTGCGCATCACTATCAATGGTGAGGCTCACCGCCACTTCAGAAGTAGCGATCATGTCAATAGGTGTCCTGTACTTTTCAAAAATCTCAAACACTTTTCGCAGGAACCCATAGGCCAGTAACATCCTGGAGCTCTTGATCCGCACAACGGTGATGCCGTCTTTAGCAGCTACAGCCTTGATGCCTTGCTCTGTTGTTTCTTCTTTGATGATGGTTCCCTTTGCATCGGGCTGCATGGTGTTCAGCAGTTTCACCGGAATCTTATATTTCTGCGCGGGCCAGATGGAAGCGGGATGCAAAATTTTAGCACCGAAATAAGCCAGCTCCGCAGCCTCATCAAAACTCAGTTGCTCAATGGCCACGGTCTTATTCACTACACGTGGATCATTGTTGTGCATGCCATCGATATCCGTCCATATCTCACAAACACTAGCATTGGCTGCTGCCGCGATCAATGACGCAGAATAGTCACTGCCACCGCGCTTTAGATTGTCCACCTCATTACGGGCATTCCTGCAGATATATCCCTGTGTGATAAAGAGTTTTTTTGTTGCATGCTCAGCCAACAGCGTTTTCAACTTTGCACCAATCACTTCCACCTGCGGCTCATCGTTCGCATCGATACTCATGAATTCCAGCGCAGGTAACAAAGCATGATCCACACCTATCTCCTCCAGGTACACACTAAACATCTTCGTGCTCATCAACTCACCCTGCGCCAGAATGTCTTTATTCAACGCGTCATTAAATGATATCTTGAGGATGATATTGAGGAATTCAAAATGCTCGGCAATAATCGACTTGGCCTTGGCAATTAGCTCCGGTTTGGTCAGCAAGCCCACAATGAATTGCTGATAGTGTGCATTCAGTTTATCAATGAGTTCTTTGGCGAGTTGTTTATCCCCTTTCGCACATGCATCGCCAATCGCTACAAGACTATTGGTTGTTCCGCTCAGCGCACTGAGCACCACGATCTTGGAATCCTCATCACGGCTAATCAACCTGGCCACTTCATGCATCCGCTCCGGCTTACCCACGGAGGTGCCTCCGAACTTCATTATTTTCATGCTATTCCTGCTTTTAGTTTACGCTGCGCAAAATTATTGAAGAATTGTTAATGCCGATGCATTCAATCAGGCCTTTGGAAAGAAAATATCTAATTTATGACCGAGGGTTGTCAAATCATCCACAACAGGTTGTAACAAGGGTATCCCTCCCCCTAAACGCTCCCCCTCAACACTTCTTTCAGGATCTCCCGGCACCAGGACTTTTTCTTTGGGATCGATGGGCCTCGCCTCCCGAAAGCGGCGTAACCATTGGTCCATGTTCTTTTTAAAATCGTCAGCAGGCCTAAACGCATCGATCCGCATGGCGCCAAAGAAATGCCCGATCCCTTTTCCAGGCTGGTTCTCCGGCATGGGGACGTAGGCAGGAAATGGCGGTACCCAGGGGCCATAATTTGCCCCACTCAGCACTGCCGAGAAAATGTCAACGATCGATCCCAATGCATATCCTTTATGCGAACCGTGATCCCTATCGCTCCCCAGGGGCAACAAGGCACCACCCGTTTTCAGTGCATGCGCATCGTGCGTGGTTTGGCCATCTTTATCCTGGATCCAGCCAGAAGGTGCTTCCAGATTTTTGCGTTGCAGGATCTCCAGCTTTCCATTGGCCGCAGTGGTGGTGGCCATGTCGGCAACAAAAGGCGGCTCTTTTCCAGACGGAATGGCCACGCAGATGGGATTGGTACCGAGTAATCTTTCGTTGGAAAATGTAGGTGCCACCAGTGCACTGGCATTGGTCATGGCTATGCCGATCATGTCTTCATCCAACGCTTTCATCGCATGATAAGCAGCGATGCCGAAATGATTGCTGTTCTGTACCGCCACCCAGCCAGTGCCCGCAGTACGGGCCTTTTCGATGGCCACCTGCATCGCAAACGGCGCTACCACCAGCCCAAGGCCACTGTCTCCATCCACTGTTGCCGTGGAAGGGGATTCATGAATGATGCGAATATCCGGTGTTGCATTCACCCGCTTTGCTTCCCATAACCGTACATAACCCACCAAACGTGCGATGCCATGTGAATCAATGCCCCGCAGATCGGCACTCAATAATGCATTGGTGGCGGTTTCTGCATGTTCCACACTGCATCCGATCTTTTCAAACACGGCGCGCGTAAATGTGCGTAGTGATGCATAGCTGTATAGTTTTTCCATCTTGCAAAGATAGTATTAGGTGGAATCTAGGAATCCTGTAATTCCGGAAGCCAGGATTACTGGATTACAGGATTCCTGGATTCCAAAATTCCAACTGTATCTTTACTTATGCGATTTGCCCTGATGGTATTTCTTCTCCTCTGCGTGAACTACTGCTTCTCACAGTACGATCCGTCTACGATCCGTTCGGATTTTGCCACCACCAAACAGCGCGATGGGCTGAAGAAAATGCTTTACCAGCGCACCATCGGAAACACATTTACACAAGACCTCGACAGCAATACAGAATATCAATATCAGTCCGCCTTCTGGGCTGTGTCCCAGTTCATGGTGTATAATGATACCGTCAAACTGGGCTTTTCAAAATTGCTTGCTGCCTATGGTGATGCATTGGACATTGAAACGCGCAGAAGTTTTCTGGAGGCTATTTATACTGTGCACCCGCCGTATTTCCTGGGTGAGATGAAACGCATTGCCAACATCGAAACCCAACCGAAACTCTGGGCCATGATCCAACTGTGGTTGCTGAAAGCAGAACCCGCAAGAGCTGCGCAGATCCGCAACACCATCCACCAGTACGCGCTTAGTTATCCGGGCAATCCCCTCATGGCTGCCCTGGAAGAATATGTGGAGTCTTCACCAACCAACAGGCCTCCGCTGCAGGAACTGTTTTCCTACCAACAAACCCATGGCATGAAGGTGATTTACTCCTTCCAACACGCGAACAGAGATCTGCCTGGCATTGCCGTGATTCAACAAGCTGATGGCAGTTTTGCCAGGGATGAAAAAGGTAAATTGATTATGATCCCACAGTTGGCGAGAGCTGCGTCTAACCTGCCGTACTTTCTCACCAACGGCAATACGCCACAAGGTATCTATACCATCTCCGGAACCGGGGTATCCAACAATAATTTCATCGGCCCAACGCCAAACCTGCAGCTTGCTCTGCCAAACGAAATTTATTGGAGCGATTTCTTCCATGCCCCCACAGACACCACCGATATCCTGGATGCATACAAAAGCCTGCTTCCGGCTTCCTGGGAAAACTACAGGCCTATGCAGGAGTCATTTCGTGCGGGAAAGGTTGGTCGTACGGAGATCATTGCCCACGGCACCACCATCGATCCCATCTATTTTTCCGGCAAAGCATATTACCCCGTTTCTCCTACGCTTGGATGTCTATGCATGAAAGAGATCTGGGATCCGGCAACGGGCAGACTTAAAGAAAGCGACCAGCTACGGCTGATCAATACTTTCCTGCAGACCGCAGGCACCAAGGGCTATTTCATGGTGATCAATTATCTCCCTGCCAACATAGAACTCATCATTAGCCAGTACGAGAAAAGCAAAAGGTGACATCGTTGTCACCTTTTTGTATTGAACCCATCCGTATAGGTTTAGAAAGGAAGATCATCCACCGGTTCGGTGATGTTCGAAGGAACCGGCAGGCTGCCCACGCTGGCAGATTGCGGTTCGCCATAGGATCCGCCACCATCATTCCGGGTGCCGCCACCCAGCAGCTGCACACTCA
>JBKCVJ010000192.1:0-20912 GCA_046317915.1 Sphingobacteriales bacterium | reverse complement strand
TCATAGTTTCCTTCGGTCACGGTAATATTTTCACCATCAGCACTAAGCCCTCCCCCTTCTCCTATACCGTAGTTAAAGTCCCAGCTATTGTTCATCCTGAATTTGATCTCACCGCTATTGAGGGCAAGGTTTTTGATCACCCATATGCCTTTCTCTGATCCGGGCACCATCGCTACATCCGGCCCATCCCATCCATTCTTTGTAGCTGATCCGATGACCCCCCAGGTCACCTGAATCCTTGGTGCATAGTGAACCTCACCACGCGCCTGCAATTGAATGGTATCCACCCCTGCCGCGCTACGCAAAAACTCCACATACCCATCGATCTCCTCCACGTAAAATCGATGATTGTTTTCCGGATGCAAAATCGTGCTGGGCTGTCGCGCTGGTTGGATCACCAGGTAACCATCATCAACATAGGCCTGCAACAACAATCCCGATCCCAATGCATATACCCCTTCATATTGTTGCAGGACCTCAAGCGCAATCTTCTTATTTGCGGGCAATGGCGCAGGCATACCATAGAGGGTATTTAGTATGCGATCACTCAATCCATTGATGTCGTGCTCTGTGTTCCCCAGAATAACCACACACAGATCCTCTTCGGGTACGCGTATCAGGTAGGATCGGTATCCCGCCGCACCACCACTGTGTTTCACCACCTGCTTTCCTGCAATGGAATCTATCATCCAGCCAAATCCATACTGGTTGGCCACCAGAGTATAGGCCTGCTTTGTCATGGCTGCGCTGAGAAGTACATTGCTTTGCATGGCATTGTGAAACAACAACAAATCACTAGTAGTACTCCATATATCACCCGCTGCATAAGCACCCGGCGGGTCATAAGTGCGCGCGGGTTCTTTGCGGCTCTTCTGATATACCGCATATCCCCTGGTCTTATGTGCATCTGTTAACGCCACATAGTTGAATCCAGAATGGCGCATCTGTGCGGGTTGAAAGATATTTCGTTGAATCACTTTATCGTAAGGCAACCCGGTGATACGCTCAATAGTTAATCCCAAAAACCAATAGCCTGAATTGCAATAGGCCCACTGCGTACCTGGCGTAAAATCAAGGGACTGCTTTTCCATGACAGATAAAAAGCGCGGAATCGTCATGGCAACGGTGTCTGGCAAACGGGTGAATTCAAACAAGCCCGATTGGTGACTCAACAAATGCCGAATCGTAATACTATCTGCACCCTTCACTTTCGGATAAAACTTACTCAGCTTATCATCCAACGATAGTTTTCCCTGTTCCACCAACATCAGGATCATGGTAGAAGTAAAGGGCTTGGTTACAGAATAGATCTGGTAAATACTTTGCGTGCTATTTGCGATCTTCTTCCCCGCATCCTGCCATCCATAGGCCTTGTGCAAAATGGTTTTGCCGTGATGATATACCATGACCGTTCCGGAGAAAAGATGCATGGATGCTTTGAGCGAAAGCATCGAGTCAATATGTTTTGCCTTGTCTTGCGCCCTCAGTGGAGTAATGAAGCCTGATAACGCCCAGGCCAGCAGCCAAAAAAGAATTCTTTGCAGTGTCATGGTGCAAAGGACATGGCTTCAGTTCAAGTAAAAACAAAAATGTGATGAAAGCACTAATCTATGTGGTGCTTTGGCTCCGCCAAATCACGCCGCGCTCTTTGAGATACGCCAGCACATAATCAAAGCAGGCTTTGTGCTTGCCAACCAACTCGGGAGGAAATACACCTTTCTCTGTAAATAATCCTGCTGCCAGCATGTTCAACGTTCCGGTGGCTACATATCCGGTGCTGCGACTCATCGATGAAATTTTGGTAACGGGATCGTATCGATCCAACAGATCGTAGGTGATGGTTTTGTCCTTGCCTTTCACGATCACTTTCATCACGGTCAGTTCTTCCTCTTCTTCGCCGAGCTTCCATTCATTAAATAGAAGCTTACTTGAAAACTGCAGCGGAGTGATGGTGGTTCCATTGATCTCCATCGGCACTTCACTAAAAAATCCAGCTTCTTTCAATGAGATGATCAATTGTACATGGCCGGGATAGCGCAGGGTTTTTTCTTTTTGATTTTTGATATGCGGCATGGTGAACAATAGTGACCGAAGGCCATCGGTATTAAAAGACTCCAATGTGCCCAATCCTTCAAACTCCATCCACTCCAGTTCCGTCAAGGCCGGCTTCACCACAATGTGTCCATTTTCCATGATCCTCGCAGGTCTCGTGTATTCTTCAATCACGTCAACCGGAGAAAACGGCGCTTTATATTCAAAAGGTTTCTTTCGGATCTTGGGTAGTCCGCCCACATAGATCTCAAAGCTTTCCACCACCATCTCGGCATCATATCTTCCGATGATATAGTTACTCATGCCGGGTGCAACACCGCAATCCGTGATCACGGTTACCCCTTTTGATTTAGCCAGGGTATCCAGCGCCAGCGCGTCTTCAGGAAAGAAGGAGATGTCAACGATGTTTTTTCCTGCTTCAATAACAGCCCGCACGGTTTCAAAGCCCATGAATCCGGGTACGGCCACCAGGACTAGATCAGCGTCTTTGAACCAGGCAGCAAAATGCTGGTGGAGGCGCAGATCAGCCACCTGCACTTCAATGGCAGGGTTTCTTTGCTGTAATTTCCGAAGGTTGGATTCACTGACGTCAAACACTTTTACCTGGTGCTGTGTGGCAAGGTCCAGCGCCATGGCGGCACCTACCATTCCGGACCCTAAAACTGCAATGCGCATGAGAAGATATTTCTGCAAATATTCAATTTCCTGATGTGATTTTTTGTGTTGATTTTTGATCCATGCAGGAGATCTGGGATTCGTTCTGGCAGGGACTGCTTCAAACCACCTGGTTGGAAGGCATTGCCGTAGTGATGGGAATCGTTTCCGTATACTTTTCCAGAAAGGAAAACATCCTCGTGTATCCCACCGGACTGATCAACACTATCATCTATATCTGGCTGAGCTATTCAGGACAACTGTTTGGCGAAGCCACGGTCAACCTATATTATACGATTATGTCGGTCTACGGCTGGTTCATCTGGACCAAACGCAAGGAAAACAAAGAGCTAGTGGTTCATGTGGAATGTTCAGACCGCAAGATGTGGATCAAGCAGCTCGGATTTTTTGCCTTTTTCTACCTGGTGATCTTTACTGCTTTGCACTATCTCAAGAAAGAATTTGCACCCGGCGTGATTCCAGCCGCCGATGCCTTTGCATCTGCAACGGCCTTCACGGGAATGTGGCTGATGACGCGCAAGAAAGTGGAATCCTGGTGGTGGTGGATCGCTACAAACATTACTTCCATCCCTTTGTATTTTGCGAAGGGGTATGTATTCACCAGTGTGTATTACCTCGTGCTCTTGGTGATGGCGATATCAGGATTGATGGAATGGAAGAAACGGGTTAAAATAGCTAATAGCTAGTAGCTAATAGCTATTTTTATCTTTTATGACAGAAAGTTCATCAACAGGATCTCTTCGCCGCATCGTTGTTATCGGTCCGGAGTCAACCGGAAAGTCTACCCTCTGCGAAGAACTCGCACAGCACTATGACGCCAGCTGGTGTCCGGAGTTTGCGAGGGAGTATTTGCTCACCTACGGAACAGACTATGCGTTTGAAGATCTGCTGACCATCGCCAAGGGGCAGTTGGCGCTGGAAGATGAATATGCCATCCTCGCCCAACAGGAATGGGAAGCCCAGGAACACAAAAAAACCACCTTTCCAATCTTATTTGTGGATACCAATATGTATGTGATGAAAGTGTGGTGTGAATATGTGTTTGGCAAATGCCATCCCTTTATCCTGGAGCAAATTGTAGAGCGCAAATATGATCTCTATCTGCTCTGCAATACGGACCTGCCCTGGGTGAAAGACGAACTTCGGGAATATCCGGATCTACATTCCAGGCAGGAACTCTATCTCATGTACAAAGACATTGTGCTGAATCAAAACATTCCCTGGGTGGATATCAGTGGGGATGATGAAGCCCGATTTCAGTCCGCCGTCAGCGGAATCCAACAACATCTTCCATCGATCTTATCATGAAGAGCTTCATTGAAAAAAACCATAAAGCTGTTTTCTATTTTTCCTGGTTGATGATCAACCTTATCCAGATCAGTTTTACTGGTTTACTGGATGATGAAGCGTATTATTGGGTGTACTCCCGGTTCCTCGATTGGGGCTATTTTGATCATCCGCCGATGGTGGCACTGATGATCAAAGCGGGTTATTCGATGTTCCCCAATGCCTTTGGCTTACGTTTGTTTACAGTGCTGATGAGCACCGCTACCTTGTATTTTATTGACCTACTGCTAGAGAAGCGCGATGACAAACTTTTCTATGCCATCGCCGCATCGATGTTTGTATTACAGGTAGGTGGCATCATCACCGTACCGGATCTGCCGCTGTTGTTTTTCACCGCACTCTTCTTTTTAGAATACAAGAAGTTCATTGTCGCATCACCGTATTACCGCATTGTCACATTAGCTATTATCATGGCGCTGATGCTGTACAGCAAATACCACGGCATCCTGATCATCTTCTTCACTCTACTTTCCAATCTTCGTTTACTCACGCGCTGGCAGACCTGGCTCGCGGCGGCCATCTGCGCGATATTGTTTCTTCCACATCTTTTGTGGCAGTATTCACACGGACTCCCATCGGTCTACTATCATTTGTTTGAACGCAACGCAAGCCAGTATAAATTTTCATTTACGTCTGAGTATTTACTTGGACAGATTGCGCTTGCAGGTCCTTTGATCGGCTGGCTCTTATTGTATGCGTTTTTTCGAAAGCGGCCGAAAAATCAGATGGAGAAAACCTTGCGGTGGACCACTCTCGGCGTGTACTGCGTTTTTCTGTTGGCCAGTTTCAAGGGAAGGGTGGAAGCCAACTGGACGGTGCCTGCATTTGTCGGGCTCATCGTACTGGCGCATCAGTATCTCATTGATGCCCCTCGCTTGCAAAAATGGGTATATCGCCTGTTCTGGCCCACAATGGCATTGATCCTGGTGGTGCGGATATATATGATGGCCGATGTGGTTCCCGCGAAATGGCTAAAGAAAGACGAATTCCATAAATCCAGGGAATGGGCACAGGCCATTAAAGATAGCGCGCACGGACTTCCGGTGGTGTTTCTTGATTCCTATCAAAAACCCTCCCAGTATTGGTTTTGGAGTGGCGATACCAGTTACGGATTGAACACCGCGCGCTACAGAAGAAACAATTACAATTTCTGGCCACTGGAAAAACAGCTGCAGGGACGGCAGGTTTTTGTGGTCTCCGATAGCGGCAGGGAGGTGATCACGGAGCGCAGTAACATTCCATCAAGAAAGATATATGGCGTAGTGGTGGATTCTTTCTATTCACATGCGCAGGTTGGGATCACGATGAAAGGCGAATTTAAACAGGAAGGGAAGAAGATTTCACAGGAAGTATTTATGAGCCGCTCTGCGTATTCGCCCGATCTGCGCGTTGTGCTTGTGTTGTATAATCGGCAAAACCGCATCAGCTATATCATACCGGCAACTTATAAGTATCGGGATAGCGTTGACGATATTTGCTCAGCCAGTATTGAAGGCGTACTACCAGGAACGTATACCCTAAAATGGGGGATTTCGTCTTGTATTCCTGGGAGGCCGAGTTTGAATAGTGTGGGGAAAATAATTACCATAAACTAGCAATTAACAATTGGCAATTGACAATTAGCAATTGGCACTAGTTACTAAAGTCTAGTCTTTAGATACCAGTGCCAATTGTCAATTACTAATTGTCAATTGTTAATTACTAATCTGATGTCTGCATCTCCATCAAGATTCCCCATCTGCCGCAATACCCATACCGCTCTGGCGGATACATATCTGGACAGCGGCTTGACGGTGTATTTAACCGGGTTTGGCAGCGCCGAGGCGATGAGTGCGGCTTCATATCGCGAAAGATTTTTGGCAGGCTTGTTGAAATAGACTCTGGATGCAGCTTCCACGCCATAGATGCCTTTGCCCATTTCGGAAACATTGAGGTACATTTCCAGGATGCGTTTTTTGCCCCAGATCTTTTCTATCATGAAGGTGAAATATACTTCAAACCCTTTGCGGATCCAACTTCGGCCCTGCCAGAGGAAAACATTCTTGGCCACCTGCTGGCTGATGGTGGAAGCACCCCTGATTCTTCCGGGCTTCTTCTCATTATAGGCCATCGCTTTTTTGATGCTCTTGAAATCAAAGCCATTGTGGTCCGGAAACACCTGGTCTTCCGATGCCATCACGGCAAGCTTGATATTCGGGCTCATCTCATCGTAGTTGATGTAGTCGCGCTTGAATCCATCACCGGTGAGCACGCTCCCCAGTTGTGTAAGCGTGATGGGAGGATCCATCCACTTGAGGATGATGATATACAGAAATTGAGAGATGAAGAGATAGAGAAATATTTTCTTGATGATGCGAAACACAGGCAAAGATAGGATTTAGGGGGAGGGTTTAGGGGGAGGAATTCCGCGGAGGCTGCATTGCCACATTGTCACACTGCCACATTATCACATTGTCTTTATGTATTTCAAGTCATACCCTTTCCCAATCTCATATTTGCGCTTGCGAAACTTATTCATTAAAAAACCGCCCACAGCGATGCCGCCAGCGATGGCTACGGTGGAGCCAATAACGGGTTCCTTGAGATAGGCCGCATTGACAATGTGCAACAAAAGATAACCAGTACCGCCGATCATGAAGAGGGTACCGTTGCGGACAAATTCAAATTTCGCGGGGGGCTTTCGGATCCACTGGATATCCGTCACGGCGTAAGGGATGAGAAAAGAGGTTACCGTGTCCAGGACCGATGTGCCCCACATATTGTACTGCTTCTGCACATTATAATACTGGATGAAAATACTATCATCCTGCACTCTTCTGATTATACCTTCCACTTCCAATCCCTGCGTTCCCATATCGATCTTCATCCCGTTGAAATAGGTCTTCACGGTTCTGCCTTTCTTGTTGCGAAGCGATACCATATCATGGCCCTTCACTTGCGCCTCTGTATAGATGCTGATCAACAAGAACCCCATCGTCCAAATCCAACTTTTCAAATCAACCTCCTTATTTGTTGTCTAAAAATAAGACTCCATAAATTAAAACTGCTGCAAAAATGACGAGTATCGTTCCGGATATTCTATTGATCAGCAGGATATGCCTTGGCGTAAGACTATTCCGGATCTTTCCGGCCAGCATAACCTTGGCAACATCCGCCAGCATGTTGATCAGCAGGCAAACGGAAAAAATGATGATCCGGTCCCTGAGTCCGTGCAGTGCTGCAAATGTGGTGGCATTGAAAAGCCAGAAAAAGATCACATTCGGGTTCAGCGTATTGATCAGAAAACCAGACAGCGCGATCTTGGTGAAATCTGTAGTGCTGAAGTTGCGCACCTCTTCCGTTGCAGCGGCCCTGATGTCAACCTTTTTAAAAAAGATATAGAAGATGCCCATCGCACCAAGGAAGGCTGCGCCAACATAGCCGATCGGCTCCCTGAACTTCAATACCTCGCTGACCCATTGGGAAAAAAAGATGGAAAGAAAGACCAGAAAGATATCGCTGATCCATACGCCCGCGACAAAACTGAATCCACCGCGATGCCCATTGTTAATGCTTTGCTTGATGACTGTAAAGATGACTGGCCCAACAGACAGCGCCAGGATCAGCCCCAAACCCAAACCCTTTAGGATAGCATCTAGCATTATACGGTTTTGTGCTGGCCGATGAAGCGTTGCCAGTCCTCAAGCATTTTACCTTTCAGTACCCTTGGAAACTTATGTTGGCCCCCAACCTTTCCTTTGTATTCCATAAACTCCATGAAGGTTTTCTCTGGCAACACATCCAGGAATAATTCTTTCAATGCACTTCTCCGCTCCACAGCATAATCATCATTCAACTCGCACAGCTTCAAGTCGATCTTCCTTCTCAATTCTTCCGAATTCACTTTGTCGTCACAAGCCACATACCAATGGTGCGCAAAAAAACTGCCATAAGGTATCCCTGCAACGGTATACTCCGGAATATCCAGATTCATCTCTTCCCCTACCATTTGTAAGGCCCTGTTCATGTTGTCCATACTCAGGTGCTCACCCACCAGGCTTAGGAAATGCTTGGTCCGGCCAGTGATAATGATCTCGCAACGCTCCAGGTTCACAAACTTAATGGTGTCCCCAATGAGGTATCGCCATGCTCCTGCAGAGGTACTCATCAGCAATGCGTATTCCCTGCCCTCTTCCACCTCGTGCATCATCAGGGTCTCCGGGTTCTGCACCAGGTTGCCTTCGTGATCAAAGTTCTTATCGTCAAAAGGAACAAACTCAAAATAGATATGTTCATTGGTCACCAACCGCATCCCATCAGGATGCTGACGATCCTGGTAGGCGATAAACCCTTCTGACGCAAGATAAGTTTCTATATATACCAGCGGATGCGCAAGCAGTTTTTCAAACCCTTTTTTGTAAGGCTCAAACGCCACACCGCCATGTGCAAAAAACTGCAAGTTCGGCCAGATCTCGTGAATATTCTTCAGGTTGTAACGCTGGATGATCATCTCCATACACATCTGGATCCAGGCCGGTACACCGGTTAAAAATCCAATGTCCCAATTGGGGGCCTCCTCCACGATCTGCTCCAGCTTTTTGTTCCAATCTTTCTCCCGGGCAATGGCCTTGCCGGGTTTGTAAAAGGGCGAAAACCAAAAGGGCGCCTTTTTGGCGGTTATACCAGAAAGATCACCGGCGTAATAACCCGGACCTTTCTGCAGATCCGTACTCCCACCCAGCATCAGGAAACCCCGACCTACATTTTTCCACTGTATATCCTCATAATTGCGGAGAGAAAGCAGTTGTTTGACCATTACGATGCGGTTTCCGCGCATCAGGTCTTGCGTAACGGGTATATATTTTGACGCCGACTCGGAGGTTCCCGAGCTCAGCGCAAAGTATTTGATCTTACCGGGCCAGCATACATCCGGTACTCCATCGAGTGTCCGGTGCCACCATTCCTTGTGTAATTTAGAATAATCATAGGTGGGCACCAGCTCCTGAAATTTCTTTCCAGGGTGGCGAGAGAGCAAAATGTCGTCGAAATGATACTTCTGTCCAAACTCGGTATAACGTGCCTTTTTCAGGAGCTTTTTCAAGACCCTGATCTGCTGGCGCTTGGGCGTTCTTTGAGGTATTTTCAGCGCCCGGGCAATCGTTGGAGGCAGGTTGAACTCTATGAGCGACATCTATTGCAAGATAGGGTATTCAATCATTGTTTGGTTGCCATTTATCACGAACCGAGCCATTTATAGCCTTTTGCTATCAGGTAGAGATCCTTGTAAATCGTGTACTCGCGGGCATACAATTGATCCAGTTTATACAGACCGTCATCAGCATCCGGATGCCTGCCGCCCGGCAGTCCGTTTGTGCCGAGGATTCCCTTTTTGATGCGCGGCAGGCCGTTATAATTGCTCATTTCGGTGCTGTATCCAATCCAGGTGCATTGCCCGCCCAACACTTTGATGGCATTTCCCAACAATCCAATTGGTTTCTTCACCAAGACCAACTGCAAGGGCCAGGTGATGAAGAACAACAATGCCGTCAACACATCCACCAATCGTTTCATCCTCCTTGCTGATGGACCGCCGAGGGAATATCCTGCCGCATCGGAAATGGCCTGTCCGCTGGATTTGCTGGAGTCTGATCCTACAATGGATTTGGCGCCACCGGCCATGATGCGCAAACGTGTATGCTTAGGAAGTTTTTTGGCTTGCCGGATGATCTCCTGGTAACTGATCCCGCCTTGGCAGAAGATGATCTCGCGCACAGGTACATCTTGCAAAAAGGTATCCAGGTGGCTTAACACAGTCAGGTGCGGGCCATCGTCTTCTTGCGGTGCGATCCTCCCGAGGATCCGCTGGCGTTTCTCCGCCGTTTCCATCAGGCTGCTCGCGTCTTCAAAGGAAGCCAGATCCGCAACTACCACGGTCCCGAGTTTCTCTTCTTCTTCGGCTTCAATCATGTTCAACCTGCGCATCCACCCCCTGCTGAGCACCAACAGTACAAAAGCATACAGTGAACCCAACAATAGGATCGCTCTTGAAAATCGATACTGCTCCGGCAGCAAGGCGTAAATCACCAATAAGGCCGTGGTGGCAATGACCGTAGAATGGATCAGGCGTCCACGCTTCTGCGAGCGGTCATACAGCCCCGCATAATACGCCGCAACAATAAACACCACCGTAAAGGCAGGAAAGGCCATGCCCAGCAAATCCCGGTTGTAAACAATCTCCGGTTTCACCAATCCATTCCAGGTATACTTTGCAGCGATGAAGGCAATGAGGATATTAATGGCATCAATGATGGGAAGGCCGAGTTTCTTCAAACCTCCCAGCACCGCCGTAATTCCGGCGCGGAACCAAATGGCCAGTGTGATGAAGAACCGAAAGAAAAATGCCGTGACGGATGTGTAGTGCTTGTCCACAAAAATAGCCATGGCCTTATAAAACATGCGCACGTAGTTGAGCGAACCTCGCTTCGTACTCTCTCCTTTAAAGTGGATCACGGTTGTGTCAGCCACATAAAAATTCTTCCATCCGCCCCGCTGCAACCGATAACTGAGATCGATGTCTTCCCCGTACATGAAAAACCGTTCATCAAAACTACCCACCGCATCTAATGCTTCGCGCCGCACCCACATGAAGGCACCGGCAAGCACATCTACTTCGTGATTATGGGCGGGATCAAGATGCCCGAGATGATATCGTCCAAAAATTTTGGACGTCGGAAATAATGTAGCCAGTCCGGCCAGTTTAAAGAAAGATGTGGAGATCGATGGATACGCGCGTTTGCTTTCTTTCAGGAAACGTCCACTCCCATCAATCATCTGAACACCCAACGCGCCGGCTTCAGGATGTGCATGCATAAATTGTAAGCAAATACTGAAGCAGTCTTCCGCAACAATGGTGTCCGGATTCAAAAACAAACTATGATCCCCCTTGCTCTGCGCCAATGCAAGGTTATTGGCCTTGGCAAAACCGAGGTTCTCCTTGTTCCAGATGAATTGCACTTCCGGAAATCTTGATTCCAGATATTCCCTGCTTCCATCCTGCGATGCATTGTCTACCACAATGACTTCGCCGCTCACCTGTTTCATCGCCTCCCTAACGGATAAGAGGCACTGCTCCAGGAAGTATTTAACATTGTAATTGACGATGATGACAGAAAGCAATGGGATCAATTTTGTCAAAAATAACTATATCGGCAACCTATTTAACGCATAGCTTTGTAAAATGCTGAAGACAACCCTGATCAAGGCCGCACTTGATGCCGGAAAACTGATCAAAGCATTCACCGCCGGCAGTTTTGCCATTCAGTCTAAAGATTCCGTCAACAACCTCGTCACGGAAGCGGATCATGCATCTGAAAAACTGATCATTTCTATCATCCGGGAAAGCTTTCCTGACCATTATATCCTCACGGAGGAAACAGGTGCACATCCCACAAACTCGCAATACAAATGGATCATCGATCCCATTGATGGTACCGTGAACTTCGCTAATGGTATTCCCATCTGCTGTGTGAGCATCGGCATAGAAAAAGATGGCGAGATGCTTATGGGTGCAGTGTATAATCCATTCATTGAAGAGTTTTTCTTTGCGGAAAAAGGGAAGGGCGCTTTTTTAAATGATCAGCCGATTAGCGTCAGTAAAAAAAATGTCTTGATGGAATCCTGTCTGGTAACGGGCTTCCCTTATAAATATCCCGAGTCCGGCGGCCTCCTGGAAACCTTCGGTTCCTTTATCAAGGCCGGCGTTCCCGTGCGCAGGCTCGGCTCTGCCGCCATCGATCTCTGCTGGGTGGCTTGTGGGCGGTTTGATGGATACTATGAATTCTCCCTCAACGCCTGGGATAGTGCAGCAGGATTTCTCATTGTGGAAGAAGCAGGTGGCAGGGTGAGTGATTTTAAAGGAAACCGCTATTCACCCTATCAGGAAAAAATTATTGCCACCAACGGCCAGATCCACGATCAGCTGGTCAATTGGATCAACAAAATCATCGGATAAGTTATGGAACAAAGGACTGAAATTGCTTCCCTCGGGGAGTTTGGCCTCATCAAACACCTTACCAGGGATTTCGATATTCAACAACCATCTACCATCCTCGCCGTTGGCGATGATGCGGCGGTGATAGACCACCTCGGCGCGCAAACCGTGATCACTACAGATCTGCTGATTGAAGGCGTGCATTTTGATCTCATGTATACACCGCTGAAACATCTCGGCTACAAGTCTGTGGTGGTAAATCTCAGTGATGTGTATGCGATGAACGCTCATCCCACACAGATCACGATGAGCATCGGCGTGAGTAACCGATTTAGTGTGGAGTCCCTGGATGAATTCTATGCCGGCGTGCTGGCCGCCTGCGAAACCTACGGCGTTGACCTCATCGGTGGGGATACGGCCTCGTCCCAAAAAGGATTTGTGATCTCCGTAACCGCCATCGGTGAAGCCAAACCACAAAACATCGTCAAACGTTCCGGCGCCAAACCAGGCGACCTGATCTGTTGCAGCGGTTTCCTTGGCGGTAGTTATGTGGGCCTCTTATTCCTGGAAAGAGAAAAGAAGATCTATCTGGAAAGTCCCAATGTGCAGCCAGACCTTGAAGGAGAAGACTATGTGATCCGCAGGCTGCTGAAACCCGAAGCCAGAAAAGATATCATCGATTTCTTTGAAGAAAAAGGAATCATCCCCACAGCGATGATGGATATTTCCGATGGATTGAGTTCTGAGCTCCTCCATATTGCAGAGCAAAGTGGCACCGGTTCCGTGATCTATGAAGAAAAGATCCCGATCCACGAAGAGATGAGAAGGGCAGCCTATAAATTTGAAATAGATCCAACGGCCTGTGCACTCAGTGGCGGCGAAGATTATGAACTGCTCTTTACCATCAGCCAGCAGGATCTTGATAAGCTTACGCTCAACGAACAGATCTCTGTGATCGGTTATGTAACAGACGCTGAGAAAGGAAATACGATCATCACCAAAGGAGGAAGTATTCATGCCATTACCGCGCAGGGCTGGAATGCTTTTTCGAAATAAAGGAACGGGAATCCCGTTCTTGTGAATACCTATGCCGCTGAAGCACATTTACATATCCTGTACCCTTCTGGTGCTGTCGGCCTTTGCGCTGTCTTGTTCCCACAGCACCGCATCACAGGCTTCAGCACGCAAAGAGATCGTACACAAATATTCACCGGATGAACTGCGCGAAGACTTTGACGTGATGCGGAACATCCTTGAAAAATTTCATCCATCCTTATATTGGTACACTTCTAAAGACAGCATGGATATGCTGTTCAATGCTTATCGTGCTGCCATTCGGGATTCCATGACGCAACAACAGTTCGGCTTCAGCGTGCTGGCGCCCATCACCACGGCTATTAGATGTGGACATACTTCATTCAGCTTTTCGAAAAAATACAATGAAGGAATGCGTGGGCTGCGGCTGCCATCCTTTCCCTTGTTTTTAAAAGTGTATGAAGATTCGATGATCGTGCTCGGAAACCTGAACCGAAAGGACTCTGCCATCCGGCGCGGCACCACCATTATGGGGATCGATGGGCAATCCGTGGAACAGATCAGCAACACGATGTTCAGGTATATGCCTACAGATGGCTTTGCAAACAATATCAATTACATCCGTCTGTCTAACAACTTTCCTTATTATCATCGGAACATTTACGGTCTCAAAAAAACCTACCAGGTCAATTATATTGACAGCCTTGGACAAATAAAATTGGCCACGGTTCCTTTGTATGAACCCGCTGCAGACACGCTGAACAGGCCCAAGCGCGACAGCACCGTGCGTGCGCCTCGACCGCCGAAACCTTCCCGCAGCCAGCGTATGAAAGACATCCGTTCTCTGCAGTACATCGCACCCGGCAACAGTATTCCATCGGCCTCAAAAATACCCGGCGGCACCATGGTGATGACCCTGAATAGTTTTGATGGCCATGCTAACCTGCCCGGATTTTTCCGAAGATCATTCCGGCTCATGCGGGAACAAAAAGTCACCAACCTGGTCATTGACATCCGCAGCAATGGTGGCGGTAAAGTGAATCATTACACGCGACTCGCGAGTTATCTCAAAGCAGAAAAGTTTCGGGTTGCGGATTCCGCGTATGCCGTTCGCAAGGGTTTCGGTTCTTACGGAAAATATTTCTCGATGCGGACCCTGAATGCGATTGCCCTGGGCATGTTCACTACCAAACGTGATGATGGCAACTATCATTTCAAGTATTGGGAGAAACATGTGGTGAAGCCGAGGAAGAAAGATTTCTTCACCGGTAAGGTCTATGTTGTTATCTCGGGTCCAACTTTTTCAGCATCCACGCTTTTTGCGCATACCATGAAAGGCCAGCAGAACGTGACCCTCGTTGGCGAAGAAACCGGTGGCGGCGCTTATGGCAACAATGGATTGATGATTCCTAACATCACCCTGCCCAATACCGCTATTCGGGTAAGAATACCGTTGTTTCGTTTGGTGCAATATCAACACGGACCGAAAGATGGAAAAGGCGTTACGCCCGATGTGAATGTTGGACCTTCCGGTATCGCAGCAGTGAATAACATCGATCTCAAAATGAAAGCGGTTCTGCAATTGATCCAATCATCCAATGGTGAAAGGATCCCTGTCGCGCAGGAAAGGTAGTTTCTCCCTGATTTGGTCTAGGGTAGACTTTTCCAGGGTCACTGTTTCAACCACAGCATTATTGGCCCGCGTAAATAAAACCTCGCCCAAGGGATCGATCACCATACTATCTCCACTGTGATGAATCCCATTACCGTCATCCCCCACCCTGTTTACACCAATCACATAGCATTGGTTTTCAATTGCCCTCGCCTGAAGCAATGTTTTCCACGCATGATTGCGGCGTTCCGGCCAGTTGGCCACATAGATCAGCAGATCATATTCCGGCGCATTGTTCTCGGTAGGCTGTTGCCGGGCCCAGACCGGAAAACGGAGATCATAACAGACCTGTAAATTAATCTTCCAGCCTTTAACCTGCGCGATGAGCCGGCGCGAGCCCGATGCATAATGCTTGTCTTCTCCCGCAAACGCAAAAAGATGGCGTTTGTCGTAATAGCCATATTGTCCATTCGGCAGCATCCAGATCAACCGGTTGAAATACTGGTCTTTATCCTGGATGATCACGCTTCCTGTGAGGATGATCTTATGGGCGGTGGCCATTTGTTTCATCCATTGCACCGTGGGGCCGTCCATGGTTTCAGCGAGTGTTTCGGGTTTCATGCTGAAGCCTGTGCTGAACATTTCCGGAAGCACAACCACCTCGGTTTTTCCAGCGGATTTGATCTGTTCTTCCAGCATGGAAAGATTGGCCAATGGGTTCTCCCAATGAAGATTCGCTTGAACAAGTGTAACAGTAAGTGAAGACATGCCGCAAATTAATTAAATTACAACGGGTGGGAAAGCCGCCTATCCATCAAACTCAATTCAACGAATATGCATCGGTCCACATTTTTACAGCAATCCGCACTCTTAGCCGCTGGTGCCTTGATGAACCCACTTCAATCCTGGGCCTCAGAAAAACCAGACGGAAAGATCCGTGTAGCCGTGATTGGCTGCGGCAGCGTGTCTGGCATGTACCTGCCCCACCTGACGAAATCACCCTTTGTGGAAGTGGTGAGTGTCTGCGATATCATTCCCGACCGTGCGGCCAGTAGAGCAGCCGAATTCAAAGTGGCCCATCGATACACAGATATCAACCAGTTACTGGCGGGAGAGCCTTTTGATTTACTGATCAATCTGACGGACATGCAGGAGCATGGAAGGTTGAATAAGATTGCACTCAATTCCGGTAAGCATGTATGGAGTGAAAAACCACTGGCCAATTCATATAAAGAGGGAAAGGCGCTGCTGGATTTTGCGAAATCAAAAAAACTTAGGCTCTGGGGAGCGCCAGCGGTAGTGAACTCTCCGCAGTTTGCATTTATGGCTAAGTCCATTTTGGATGGTAAGCTGGGGAAAGTGGCAGCGGCTCATGCGCACTATGGACACACCGGTCCTACCTGGTCCGCATTCTTTTATGAGAAAGGTGGCGGAAGTCTGCCCGATCTCGGCGTATATAACCTCGCAACCCTTACCGGATTGCTGGGACCTGCATTGTCTGTAGTGGCGATGACGAGTACTGTTACTAAAGAACGCACAGTTGATAATAAGGGAAAGATAAAAGTAGAAGCGGAAGACAATGCCATGGTGCTGATGGACCACGGGAATGGAATCATCTCACATGTGCAATGTGGGTTCAACTATTTTGATCCTTACGGTCATGAAGGCAAGGGGCAGGACCATCCCACGATAACCATCTGGGGCTCCCATGGAAACATGGCATTGGCGGGATATGATTGGGCACCTTATGGCGTTGACCTCGCGGTATCCTGGACGGAAAAGCCGGTGCGTTATGAGCCCGATCCTAAGGATTACGTTTGGCAGCAAGGCGCATCTGTTGTGTCTGAAAGCCTGGTGAAGGGAACAGAGCCTCGCATCAATGTTGAACACGCGTTACATGTGCTGGAAATCATTGAAGCGGCAAGAACCTCCGGACAAACCGGACAACGCGTAAAACTCAGTTCGTCGTTTCCTTATCCAATGGTAAAATGATTAAAGCAGAAATCATACAAGAACTCAGCCGCGCCTACGCGCAATATGCTCAGTATATCGATGGACTTACGGAGGAGGAATTTCTGCGCAGTGTGAACAATAAGTGGACCGCAGGTCAACAAACCGAACATTTGTTGCGCTCTGTGAAACCCCTCAACCAGGGACTGCAATTGCCGCGGTTTGTTTTCAGGCTCTTGTTTGGCAAGCCAAATAGGCCCGGGAGAACCTACACACAGTTGGTAGCTAAATATCATCTCAAGTTGCAGGCAGGCGGAAGAGCATCCGGTGCCTTTATTCCGAAAGACGTCTCCTACTCTCAAAAACAAGCGCTGCTAACCGCACTGAACAACCATGTGCACAAACTACAGGTGCGGCTAACCAATTACAATGAAAAAGACCTTGATCAGTATCTTATCCCGCATCCGCTCCTCGGAAAATTGACGATCAGGGAAATGATGTACTTCACCATCTACCATGTGATTCACCACCAGAGAAACATCCAGGAAATGCTTCAGCCGGCTAATCAATAAGCATTATCTTTGTATCCAGGACCGAATCTGCTCTGTCACATCATGTATAACTCATATATGTTCCTTTCTTGGGTTGATGTTCCGGCAGTGGCATAAAAAAATTTTGGCTCCCCCTATGTGTTGAAAAACAATAGATAACAAATGGTGTATAATCCGTAACCTGACAGAAAGTGTTTTGGCTTCGTTTTTGAGTAAAAGCGATTGCTGCCAGACAACATATTCGATAAGACCAAAACTGTAGTTATGATTAGTCTAAATGATGTTGCCCAGGTGGGTAGGTTTAAAAAAGTGAGCTATAAATTTGTACGCGAGGACCAAGAGCGTCTGAATCGTATAGAATTGAAGTTGTATGACAGCCAGTTGGAAGACAGTGTGAACGAGGAAGACCTTGCGAAATCCTGCGCCGCCCAGTTCGTTCGCCGGTTCTCACCGGTGGGCGACTACAATATCATTGACGTGTGGCTGATCAATCGCGGCAACAAGTCCATCATTCACGATGGTATTTTCACCTTCTCGATCAACGAGTTATAAACAAAGGTCATTCGCCACCAGCAAGATCCGCTAGTGCGGCGTGTACCAACGGTGTTTCAAATCCTCTTTGCATCATATACTGCGTGACCTTGAATTTTTTCTGATAGGCCCGCAGGCCCTCACCCTTCAGCTGTTCCATTTTTTTCTCTACCTGATCCCTGATTGTTTTTTCATAGGCCTCTTCATCAATTTCCTGCATGCCTTGCTTGATGCAGTATGCACTGACACCCTTCTGCTTGAGTGCATGCATGATCTTCACCCGCCCCCAATGTTTGCTCCTGAAATAGCCTCCCACAAAAGCGCGGGCAAACCGTTCTTCATTCAGGTAGTTCTCTTCAATCAAAGTGGATATCGCTTGATCCACGTCATTCTTGTACAAACCGAAACTATAGAGCTTTTCTTTTACTTCCTGGTGACAGCGCTCCTGGTAGGCACAATAATGCCTCAACTTCTGCAACGCCTCTTCTTTACTCAGTCTTTTTTTAATCATAGTAATTCCTTCCCCTACTTCCTTCCCCTTTCGCCTATTCTTCAAGTCTCACCAAACACCCATACTCACTCTTCAACAGGTCATCATATTCATCCGCCCTGCGAAAAAGACTTCTGAAGGTTTCTGTACCATTGTCCTGGTTCAGATCCATATCATAGATGATGCTTGACAACACGATGTTCTGTTGAAAACAACTCAACACTAAACCCTTAACCCTATAGTTCTCCTCTAACAAGAACTGATAAAGCTTTTTAATATTGGCCGTATCCGTCGGCAGTTGGCACAGGAATGCATCCGCCGCAACAAAGAAACTCTCCGTATTATATTTGATACGAATCTTCGCGCTGCCTTCTTTGACCTCCCAGTTGTTCGCCCCATTACGGGCCAGCTTAATGTCTTTACCCAGCACACGTAAAATATCTTCCACCACCTTCGCCACACCTACAGTCTCCGCTTCTTTCTCTGGCAGCAAGGGAAGGCTCACTTCCGTACCGCAACTCGGACAGTATTTTCCCGAATCAATATTGCTGGCCAATACCAAAAAATCACAGGATGGACACCTTGCCGATATCTCACCACGATGTGGCTGATAAATGGCCAAGGCCGTCTTCAGGTAATTCACAGGTAAGGCAAAGCCAAGATTATCTCCACCGCGAATGATGAAGGAGTTCACGCCAATCACCTCACCGCGCTGGTTCACCAACGGACCGCCACTATTGCCCGGGTTGATGGCCGCATCGATCTGGATAAACTTCAACCCATCCCTGATCCTGTTGACCTTACTCACCACGCCTTGCGTAGCAGAATAGTTCAATCCATACGGATGACCAATAGCAATCACCGGATCACCATCTTTAATATTTTCAACTTCACCCAACACGATCGCAGGAAGGTCAATATCTTTGGGCGGTTCCAAAAAAGCGAGGTCGTGCTTGGTATCTGAATACCACACGCGAGCCAACATCTTCTCAAACTGCTTGCCTGCAATGCTCACCTCCGGCGTGTCTTTGACCACATGCTGGTTGGTGACAATCAAATCATGCTCCCTGATATAGAACCCAGTTCCCGTACCTGTTTGCGTAGCGATCTGGATCACCACATACTGATACTGCTCAATAATCTGTTGTGCCGACGTACTGTCCATAAGCCCTACTGTCCTCCATCGAAATTTAATCCCTGTATCTCGGCCAGAAAGCTGAGATTGAAGTTAATAATGTTGTCGTACCGCAAGTTCTGTTCTTTCAACGCCAGGTGCGGGTATTTTTCTTTCCAATTACCGATGATTTTACTGATGGCAGATTCAATTTCACTCTGCTCAAACTGGTTGGATGCAGGATCATACAACAAGTTCGCAAAGCCCAGGGCTTTGAAATACATCGGATAGTTGACCCGCATAAAAATTTCAATCAGTTCACCGAGTGGCTTCGGTAAACTGTATGAATATTGGCAATGGGTAAGTCCATACTCCAGAATCTGCCTTGCGATCTCCGGAAATTTATTGTCGCGATACCACAGCATGTTCTGCCCCGCAGTTGTCAGTGCATCACTAACTACTTTATGCGGTTGCGGCGCAACAATAGAAAAGGTGGAAGTGGATCGGAAAAAATAAGGCAGAATGTCTTCATCCTTCTTGTTGAGCAGGGCGCGGAAAGCCTCCGTCATCAGGTAATTTTTCTCCTGTGCCGTTTTCTCTTCCTTGGTGAAATAAATGCTGACAGCTTTTTCAATCTCCTGTAAAAGTTTTCCTTCCGGCGTCAACAGATAGTCCAATCGGTACCCCAGGCCAAGTAACATATACGCAATGCCCCCGGCCATTTTATCTTTATCGAGCGTATCGATATACGTGACGGTATTGCCGATGAACTCGCGGAAATACTGCAGCTTGACCGCCTTCTCCTGATCAGACAGGGGTTGAATATGATCTGTATCGATCTGTTCCAGATGCGCAAAGTCCTGCACGAGGAGATCATCTTGTTTATCCGCCTTGGTGGCCAGTTCTTTGAGGCCGTAATACAGTTTATTGGGATTGGCCGTCTCGATCTCACTATCAAACCGCATACAGATCCGGTTGTCCTGCAGGCTGTACCTGCAGTAGAACAATTGGTAGTTCTGCTCCAGCAACCTGCGCATCACGGGTACACTTGGCTGCGGCATGCGCGCGATACTCACCTCCGCCGTAACGGCTCGCCCATCACAATGCCCGCGCACCACTTTGGAGCCCTGGTAGATCGTAAAATCCAGCAGCTCGCCCTTCCGTTCCGTATGCACGTTTTTGGCATGATCGTCCCGCAGGTAGATGAAAAAAGCGTCTATGCTTTGCTGGTATTTTTTCTCTTTGAAGAGATTATCGGCTACCGTCCACTGGCCGACTTTCGCCGCGGTTTTGTTATTGTCTGAATATCGACCAAAAACAACATCAGGGCGCGGCTCTTCTTTTTTGTTCAGCCATCCGAAAAGCTTGTCCAACATAGTCTTCTAAGGTATAAAGAATACGGGTAAATTGTTTAAAACTAGGACGAATTGGTAAAGCCCGCCCCCTTATATTTGCTTACCACAAACCTTTGTTTTCATGAAGTTTATTGTCTCTTCATCGGCCCTCCTGAAACAGCTGCAACAGATCAATGGTGTGATCAACGCCAATACGGTGCTTCCCATCCTGGAGGATTTTCTTTTTGTCAT
>JBKCVJ010000191.1:0-14951 GCA_046317915.1 Sphingobacteriales bacterium | reverse complement strand
CAGTAAGCCTTGTGATAAGGGTCATTTTCATGAAAGTTGGAAGGTGAAAGGTGGAAGAAGCGCTTCCAGCTTTCACCTTCCAACTCTTAAAAAGCATGTAATATTTTTTGAAATAACGCTGCACATAGCTATTTTTGCTGCCCTTAACAGGAAATTCCTCAGTAGCTCAGCTGGTTAGAGCATCTGACTGTTAATCAGAGGGTCACTGGTTCGAGTCCAGTCTGAGGAGCGAGAAAATCAAAGGGTTACAAAATTTGTAACCCTTTTTCGTTTTCCATTGACAACAAGATTAACAACAGATCACTTTTTGTCTCTTTTTTTAACGCTCTTACGTTTTTTCGCGGCAATCTTGATATACTCTCCGGCTTTCTTGTATTCCTTAAGGTCATCTATCAGTTCTTTTATTTTTTCATCTTTCATTCGAATGTTTTCTGCCTGTAGGGCAATGATCTCTTTTTGAGAAGCCACCAACTCTGATCGTTGAAGCTTATCATTGATTTTCACTTTAGGATCAGTTAGCATTTCGCCTTTATTGACGATAAGCCAATTTGCATTGATCATAGGATAACAAATCAAAAGCTTCTCGACAAAATCAAAGGATGGGTTTGATTTACCAGCTCTGAAATTACCTATGGCAGCAGCTGTCACACCCATGTCCTTTGCCATCTTATAGGCTGTTATACCCTGATGTTCTAGAATAGCTTCTAATCGTGATGAGAATGTTGACAATTATTTTATATATATTTATTAGTAAATTTAAATTTAATAATATCGTGTACAGTTTCAACAATAAAGGTAGATAATGATAAATACATTTTTTAATGGAAGGGATGATAATATCAATAAGTATGGAGGCTCTCGCAGATTTGATACAAGGAGCTGTGAGGTCCGCTCTAACTGAATTTCGAAAGTCTGTGTCCCAGGCTGACGACCCAAAGGATGATCTTTTGCCAGCAGAAGAAGCTGCCGCGTTTCTGGATATAAAGCTTTCTACGCTTTATTATAAAACATATCATCGGGAGATCCCCTTTATGAAAAGGGGTAAGAAAATCTACTGTTCTAGAAAGGAGCTGCTGGAATGGATGGGACAGGGGAGACAATATACCAGATCCGAATCAACCAGTATGGCTGAAGAAAGACTGGCCCAGCTAAGAAAGAAGCACGCTCGTTAAAACTGAACTCTAACTCGCCATTGATAGCTGCGTCATGCTTTTAAGATATGCCTATTAGCAGTGATTTTGAATAGAGGAATTTATGAAAAGTGCAACAACTTGGTCAAAGCCATTTCTAATCGTCTTCCAAATTCTCTAAAAATGAAAGCAACTCATCTTAGACTAGGAAATATAGTAGCCTTGATTGATCAGCCCGACAAGTTGGATAGAGTACTGATTCTTGAACCTGGTCTCGTTCATCTAATGAATAGGAATCAGGCTGATAACGAAAACAATATTATTGGCGCCAAAGTAACTAAGGATTTATTTGACGACGTACAAATAGTAGAAATGATATACTTATAATTCTCATTTTTTTATCGTTTTTTCTTTCTTGGATCTGACAAATCGGTATTTGGTGGATCATACCAAATATATGTATCATTTTCATGCATAAGTCTAGGTGCCCGAAATGCATCGATACCTTTACAGTAGTTCTGAAACAAGCCCAGCAGGATCCACAAACAGAAAAGCAGCTACATCGTTAGCTGCTTTTCTGTTTTCCTACTGTTTAGGACAACCCGGTGTGGTTATTCAAGGTTGTTTTTCTTCAGGAAAGCTTCGTATTGCTCCTTAAATTCCTGGTGCTTGTATTTGCCATTTGTTTCCTTCTTTGAATTGTCTGCGTTGACCATCCGGAAATAGGCTTGGGGGAAGTCGTCAGAATACATGGTAGGCAGCAGTCCAACCCTTGTAAGACCCGTATACAACACCATGATCGTAAAAATACAGACCAGCAGCATAGAGCTGTCCCTGAATGCACGCAGGTGATCCAACACAGGTAGGCTGGTGCCGTCAACCATTACACGCTTGTACATGAATGAACACACCACAAACACCAACATCAGGAGAAAAGCCACTGTCTCAAAATAGACTGAGAACGCAGGGAAAAAAATCGTACTCGCTATCGCGAGCAGGAAAACGATAAGACTGGAATAATATATCAAGATGATATAAGAAAGTCTGGTGTTCTTCCCCTTGAGATCCGCAAAATGCTCGATCATCCGCTTGGCAAATACAAGAGCCAGAAACAAACTACTGATTGCGAGCATTCTGTCTAAAAAAGCTACATAGATGTGAAACGACTTAAGGGCAAAACCAAATGCCATAGCGCTCAAACAACAAAATTCCAGCATTGCCCATATATCGGTTTTCTTGCCTTTGCCTGATAACCTGACTAATCTGATCAGGAAAACAATACCAAAAACAAGGCACACAAATCCAATAATATCAAATCCATAGCCATTCTGTGCCATTGCAGCAAAGGCCCCGAGAATGAGCAACATGAACAGCAGATAATAAACAATATTGATCTTCTTCATTAGCCAGGTAGATAATCAGTGTGTATGAACTGCCAATTGAGATAGTAATCCATAAGGTTCCATTGAGTGTTGCCAGATGCTTTTTCCTTTGTACGACAAGCTTCCATCAAAATCTGGGTGCGACATTGCAGGTCCTGTGATTCAGTTAGTGATGAAGGAATAGCCGTGAGCGCCCGATAGTAGTTACCTTCATAGGCCAGTCCTGAAACACGGAGATAGACACCAACGAACTTACCTTTCTCAGGGATCTCCCGTAATACCGCATCCGCCTCTCTATTGATCGCTTTACCTCCGATCTCTGATAAGAGCTGAACCTGTCTGTACCGTGGATCCACCCTTGGCACCTCTACCGCAAAATCAACTCTCCTACTAATGGCATAGGCCGAGTCCAGGAAAGCAAAAGCATTTGGATCTGCGCCCTGTTTAAATAGTTTCTCTGCTATTGAAAAATAAGTAAAGGCTTTCTCCCTGTTTTCTTCAAACGAACTTGCCAAAGAGGAAGCCTCTGCAAGCCTTCCACATGCCGCCAGGTGTACCGATACATTATTCAACATGTTGAGGAAGAAGATCTTCTCCATGTACTCGTACCGGTTAGACGAAGCAAGAATATTGCTCTTATTGAACTTACTGTACTGTGCTACGCCATTTAATGTATCACCGCGCTCAAATGCCATGTTGGACAGTACCAGACGCAAAAGATTCTGGTCAAACCCCTTCCCTTCAGGGTGGGTTTCCACGAAGTTGATGATGGCCGTCAAGGTGGAATCTGGCAATGGGAAATCATTGGCATAAGAAGCTGGAGACGTTTCAACCTTCCACTCAAATGCCTTAGCCACCCAGTTATGTAACAGGTTCAGATCAGATGAAGTCCGGTACAGTTCAGTAAGCGTCCCGGTCTTCTTCATGTAATTAAAGAAATAATTGCTGTGGAAAGACCATGAAAACCAGCCATCCCGGTAATCCGGATATAGGAACAAGTCCTTTCGCTTAAAGTCTGCCGTTCTCACACCATCTTTATTATAGATTACAGTGGCTGACTGCAGTCCTTCCAGGTAGGTTGGATCAATTCCCTTATATAGTTCGATAGCGTTCTTCAGCCAACCGTCAAGCTTCGCCTCATCCACAGGCATTTTTCTATCGTACCAATACTTGTGAAAAAACATCGCCTTCCGCTTACTATTCATAGCCAACTGGAAATTCCTTTCAGAAGGGTCTTTGATCTTCCTTATTTCATTCTCATAATCTTCCAGAATATCCGTAAAAGACCCGCGATCGATGAAATAAAGATTTGGGAACAAGTATCCCCGCGTAGAACGGTAGGAATTCAGGTCTATGTTCAGATTATATAAGTGTGAAATATACCCAGACCTGATCACTATATTCCGAAGCAGGGTAATGGGAGGATTGTCTTTAGTTTGTAACGTGAGCCATTGTAAAACGCCAGGCACTTTGTCCCTGTGGCCATATTGATACAGGTAACCAATAACATTAAGGTGGTTATTCAATACCCTGCCCAATTCAAAATAATTTCGCTGGTCATTTGCCAGAAGCTGCTCAAAGCTCTTGATGACGCCAGCACTATCTCCTGTAGCGGCATACAAAGAAGCGAGAGTATGATATCCTCCGTTGAAATCGCTTGGCATTCTTCCATTCGTCTCGAAACTGCCCTTGGGGTAGTATACATTGAATACCTGTTCTCCCTGGTCACTCACGAATGGCGATAACATGGTCAACAGGTTGCGAATTTTTTCCTGCGCCGGATCGCCCACTGTAAGCCAGAACTGGATGGCCAAATTCAACTGCGTGGATATCAACGGACGGACTAAACTTCTGTCTTTTACAAAAAGGCTGACTAATTCATAGTTTTTGTTGGCAATGGCCGTTAGTTGTTCTTTCTTTTTTGGGTCAGGTATATAGTATTGATCCATGGTAAGTAACACAACGAATTTGTTACCTTCTGTGAGCAATAATTCTATGGATGCATTTGTCTCTGGTTTCTCCAGATTCTTTGAGATGAACCCGATAAGGTCAGTCTTTAAATGGCTTGGGTTCTGCTTGTTGATAAAGAGCAGCTGCTCATAACATTTATTGGCCAGCGGAAGTCGATCACTAAAAGAAAGTTCAGTCAGGTAAGACAGCATTGTCCCTTCCTTGAATCTTTCCTCAGCTATGAGATGCAATGCCTTGGTTTTGAGGTCAACTTCCGGGCTTTTCATCAGGGCAGACGCCTCTCGCCTTACCTTTTCAACCACTACATCATTCTTCTTCTGCTCTGCATCATACCAATAGAATCCTGTTAGCCCGATCATGATCAGGATGGCAGTGATGGTAGCTATCCTTCCGGCTCCATACTTCATGAAAGCCCGGGTAATCATTTCCTTTCTTGCGCTTTTCTTTAGGAATTCCTGGGTTGCCGCCAGTGTTTCCTCTGCCTCCCTGGCCGATTGCGCCGGATCTGCTGTAACATCGTTGTAGCGTTTGATCCAACCTATATTGGGTTTACACTTATTGTACCAGTTCTCGAAATATGTGAGAGGACCTATGGGCAGGAGGTAACTCCTGCTTTTGCCGCTTTTGTTCCAACGATCCAATTGCTTCTTGAAATCCTGAAAAGTAGAATAATACTCAAATTCTTTATTGGCCCATTGATTCAGCTTATTCCAATTACGGATCAGGCTTTCGTGGGTAATATCTAACACCGACTCTGGCAATACTTCTTTTGTTGCCGGGTCATCTGTAATAAAAGGCCGGATAAATGAATTGCCTTCTTTCCTGAAGATATTCAGTACTTCCCCAACTACTTTTGTGGTCAGATTTGGGCGGTTAATGATCTCAGTGATCTCTTTAAGGCTCATCCTATTCCTTACGGCCCGGCTATTATCGATCTTGGTCAGGCAACTGAAGGTAAGTGCTATGATCCTTTTGGCTTCCTGTTGGGTCAATGGCGATTCAGGGTGGGAAAGGTTATACTCCAGCCATGCATTCTCATACAACAGGTTTGCATGGATCTCAACCACTTTTTGTAACCCGGTATGCGCATAAAATGCTTTCTGGTTTTCAGCCAGCGCAGAAAACCAATTGCGGTACCTGGGAATATCTTCATCCGGCAATTCATCTTCTGCCATCCCGCCTACCATGGCATAATGAACCAGATCCATCACTTCTCCTCCTCTGTCCGCCACCTCCCAGATCCTGCTTAAAGCATGTTGCAGAATGGGTAATTGGTCCACCCCTTCAGAAATATCGAACACAAGCCTTTCGATCAAACGCTGGGAGATCTGGTTGCCGCTAAGTATCGCCGGCTCCTCAATGACCTGTTTCAGGTCTTTCCGCTTTAACCTCGGAACAAAAAACTGTGAAAAACCGATATACTCGGGTAATCCCCGGAAAGCTGAACACTGGCCAATATAGTCTGACCGCATGGTGCAGACCACATACACCGGAAGGTCTTTCTTGATAGCAACCCTTGCAGTCTCCAGCAAGAGGTTCACCACTACCTGTGAATCATTTGACGGTGAATCATTGAAAAAATTCTCCGGGTTCGTGAAAAACTCTTCAAATTGGTCCACAATGATCAGCAGATTGGCCGCATTTCTCTTGCTTGTTTTACGCTCAAGCTCTGTTTGCCCGTTAGCCCCTGATTCATCTACATAAAAAGATGAGTTCAGATACAGATCCATCAGTGAAGAATAGCCTCGTCTCAGTTCCGTTTCAATCGTGGAGGCGCTGGTATCAAAATGACCGGCTAATGCATGGGCCATATTCTCGATGGGCTTTCTTTCAGGGCGAAAATCAGCGATCACCCAATTGGTATATTTGGCCTTGAAAAAACCAGCCCTTGCATTGGGCACCAAGCCTCCATAGATCAGCGATGATTTACCTTCACCTGATGCCCCCGTTACCATAAGGAACTTATTCTGCTCAAGCAGGGCAGTGATCTGGTCTGTTTGCAGATCCCTACCTTTGAAATACAGGCTTTCCTCTTCTGTGAATGACCGCAAGCCAGTATACGGACAGATATGTAAAGAATCAATTGCTTTCATCCTGGTAGTTGATTCGTTTCGAATTGATTTTTAATTCGCCGGCATTATAGCTGCTCCATACAGTATCGGTCCTTTGCTTTTTAAAAGAGTATCCATACAGGATAGTTTTCAATGATCCAGCCAAGTCATCATCTGAAATCAGGCCTGGAACATAGCTGCGCGCCTTAAACAACTGATCGTTGAAAGCGTAAGCCCTTGATACAGACTGCATCGGGAAGAGTTTCTCCGGCAGGTTTTTTATCAACTTATTGATCTCATTCAAGTTTGCATCGGGATCCTGCAGGGCCAAAGCATAGGACAATACCAACCTGTTAGGCTGGAAGCCGGTAACATTCTGACTCTTGGCAAGCTCGTTTCTGGATGAATCGATGAGCGACTGCACTGTCTTATCTTTCTTCCCTTCATTCAGCATTTCTGTTGCAGCAAAAGCATACAAGGAAGACCTGTTTCCGGGTTTCTTAAATACTTTAATGATCTTCTGCGCATCTTCAACTCGCTCCGCTTCTGTCAGTCCTTTGACCGCCATTGCCATCAAGCGGAAGGTTTGGTCATTGGGGTTATTTGCGAATTCTTTTGTTCTAAGAATGTTCAGCAAATTTCCTTGTTGCAATTTTGCATAATATGCCACCATACTCTTTTGATCACCAGCCTCTTGAGCATAGTAACCAAGATGCAGGTACAGCAGGTTGAAGTCCAGCCCTTGTTTTACCTTACTCTCCTCCAACTGCTTATCTAATTTTTGCAACACGCTATATCGTATGGGATCAGCATGAAAGCTTGTTTGCACAAACATGGTCACGTTATAATCCGAAAGCCAATCCACTACGTTCCTCAGATCATTCGTTGTGGGGTAAAACGCATTGAACAAGCCCCTGTCCAGAATATAATCCATAAATACATCTGAAAAATAAAAGTGTATGAATGCACGGGGCTCTATGGGGCTTCGGGCGAGTCTGAGGTCAGGGTAGATAAACAATTTTTTCTTTGGCGCACTGTTCTCATCAACAGATGCCTTTCCAACCACTTGAATGGTCTGCTGCAAAAATGGTGACGAGACTTTGCGGTATAATTCAACGGCTTTGTCGAAATACCCCGTAATGTTGTCACTAAATCCTTTTACCTGCTCACTATGTGTAGATTTGATCACGCCTTCGTTTTTAAAGGAGAGGGACAGTAAAAAGTTCTGCTGATCCGCATTAGGAATAGTGCGTGCTACAACTTCCCTGTATTTGTCGAAAAAAAAGCTGATCAAACTATTCCTGCCGTGGCGCAAGTTGAGATTCATCTTTGTGTTCATCCACCAGAGCAGCTCAAGACTACCGATAGTTACCCGTTCAATAACCATCCTTTCCGTGATGCGGGAATAGAACTCCTCTTCCGTGATCTTCTTCTTGTCCATGTACCCATTGGCAAAGCGATCCAGCTCATTTAGCTTACCATAACTGTAAAAGACAGCAGCAATATTGCTTGCATTATCTATGGATGAATGGTAATCCCCCTGGAAATAATTCTGGTTATACTTCAGCAAGCTGTCCACGCATTGTAAGGCCATCCGCTCGTTTCCCGCAGCAGCATAGAGATAGGCCAGCTCCTGGTAGAGTCCGTTAAAATAGAATCCATAATCCTGCTCACCCCTTACCATGATCTTTACTTGCGCAAAATTGTCCCTGACCCAGGCTGATACATTTGATTGCTGAAAAGGGGACAGTATCAATAACAGGGAATCCAATTGCGATGGAGTGAACATTCTGTAGTTAAGCCCATTTTCCAGGGCCAGGTTCAGTTCCTGGATATTCTGGTAACCCACAGGTTGAGTTTGGAAAACCCGATATGACCATCTGGCAGAACGGCTTGCATTCCTTGTTAACCATTCATCGATGGCCGGACTTGCATTATAGTTATACGCCAGCTCGAGCGTAGCCCTGAGATCATTTGTCTCTTTGATAAGTTTGCCCGCAAGGTCTGCATCTTTTTCCGGGAATATGAACGATCCAAGCAAACTATCAGAAATCGATAACGCTTCAAAAGTTTCTTTCTCTGGCTTACCCTTCCCCTGGAAAACAAGCTTTGTGGCTATACCTGTTGCAAGGTTTATCTTTTGTATCGGATCATTTACCGCATCTACGGCCTCATGCACAGTTGTGATACCCGCTTTAAGTTCTTCCACAATCAGGGCAGCTTTATTCGCGATCGTTACCTTATCATCAGCTGCCAGTTGCAAGGATTGATGGTGAATGGAATCCAGTACAACACTATTCCTTCTGTCAAGAAATCTTTTTAACCCAAATGAAGTCAGCGTCAGAAGTGCAAGCAGGCCTAGAACAGCTGCAATGCGCTTTGGTCCATAGCGCATAACCGTCCTTGTTACCAGGTGCTTATCCGCACTGCGGTCAATGAACTCTTTTGCGTTGGAGAGTATCTCCTCAGATCTGGCACGCTTGACTTGCTCATCGGTTTCTTCAGGCAAATACCTGGCTATCCACGGAGCATTGGGCTTCACTTTATTGAACCAATTCTCAAAATAGGTCAGCGGCCCAATCGAAAGCAGAAATGTTTTTGACTTACCACTTTCCACCCATCGCCCCAGCTGTTGTTCAAAATCGAGAGAGACAGATCGACTATCGTACTCTTCCCTCGCCCACTGTCCCAAAAGTTTCCAGTTCCTGATCAGGCTCTCATGGGTAATGTCCAAAACATGATCAGGCTGAAGTGCCTGGCTTGATGGATCCTCCTCCAGGATAAATGGGTGGATGAATGTATTTCCAGGCTCCCGGAAAACATCCAGTACAGCACCAACATCCGCTGTGTCAATCCCGGGCTTACCCAGTATCTGGGTGATCTCCTCGAGGTTCATGCGATTTCGCACAGCCCTGCCTTGATCTATCTTTGTCAGGCAGGTAAATGCCGTTCGAATGATGTACTTGGCATCTTCAGGCGCAATGGCTTTCCCGGTTCTTGCGTTATAGTAACCGGCCGATTGCTCATAAAGCTTATTGGTATGCGTGTCTAGTACGTTTTGCAGGTTAGGATTATCGTAATACTTCTTTACGTCAGTTGGCAGCTGGTCAAACCATTGCATAAATCGATCAAACTGTTCATCCGGAAGTTCTTGTGCTGCCATTCCTGCTACCATGGCATAATGAATGAGGTCCATTTCTTCTTTCCCTTGATCCGCAGCTACCCAGATCTGGTTGAGGGCATGCTGCAGTATAGGCAACTGGTCAACCCCTTCATTAATGTCGTGGATCAGCCTTTCCGTCAATCTTCTGGATATCCTGTTACCACTCAGCGATGCAGGCTCCTCGATCACCTGCTGCAACTGCGATCTGTTCAATCGCGGAACAAAGAACTGGGAGAATCCAAGGTATTCGGGGAGTCCCCTGAATGCAGCACACTGACCTATGTAATCTGAGCGCATCGTGAACACTACATAGATCGGCAGGTCTTCTTCCAGTGCGATGCGGGCTGTCTCCAGCAGAAGGTTAAGCACGAGATTGGATTCACGCGAAGGGATGCCCTGATGGTAATTCTCAGGATTAGTAAAAAACTCTTCGAATTGATCCACAAGTATGATCAGATTGGCCGTGTCACGCTTTATTGCAGCCTTTGTTTTCTCATCAGAAGAAAGCCATACAGCGGATTGGAGATCCAAATATCTTTTGGAACTCCTGTAAAGGTCAACCAGTGCAGAGAAACCATGACTTAATTCAGCTTCAACCGTACGCAGATCTGCGATATCAAGTTGTTTTGCGAGGGCCTTGCAAAGGTTCCCAAAAGGACTCCGCTCAGGTCTGAAATCAGCTACACACCATTGTGTATACTTTGATCTCAGAAATCCGGATCGTGCATTTGGAATGATACCGGCATAGATAAGAGACGACTTACCGTCACCTGAAGCGCCCGTAAGCATCAGGAACTTATTCTTCTGAAGCTGGGCGGTAGCCTGGTCAATATCATCCTCACGCCCTTTAAAATAAAGAGATTCCTCTTCCGTGAAAGATCGCAAACCTGTGTATGGACAAATTTGGTACTGCTCAAACATGCTGCTTACTTAATTGACCGATGATTATGCATATACATCCCATAAGGAGCTCATAGTGTACTGTATACCTTTTTTACTTCGGTAGGAATACTTTCCTTTGGAACGATGAGGGAAATAACTTTAGGAGCCCTGAAGTTCCTCGCAAGGTTTGTCCTTGGATCATCCTCTCCCACAAGGAACATAGGGGTTGGCGAAGATGCACCGCCAACTTGTTTCCATATCTGTTTAATGAAAGGAAGGGCCCAATCAGCAGCGTACTTAAAATATACAACGGCCAGTTTACTCTTCGGGATCTGCTGCGTAGATATCTCGCGGTAAGCATCCTCTCCGTCTGGCAGGATATTCATTGTCTCAATGGGAAATTCAAGGCTCAGCTTGTCAATGATCTGCAAAGCCTCCTGCTCATCCTGTTGGTTGAAAATAAAGAAGATCTCTGTATCCTTGGAGTCATACACCGTGGCGTCCTGTTTCATCATGACCACCCTTATATCGTCTACCAACTGCATAGGACCCTGGCTATTGGAGAACATCATGTTCCGCGTAATGTTGTTACGTATATACTTAATGAAGTTCTGCTGGGCTGGCTTAATACTCCTTGAACTGTTCGGGTCTTGCCAAACAAACACGTTGAAGCCGTTACCCTTTAACTCTACATTCTTTTTTGCCTGCATGAATTGGTATTGCGGGAACGAAACCTCCTCGTCAGATTCAAAACGTCTACCAAACTCTCCACTGAGCATATGAAGGGAACAAACACATTTCTGCATTTCCTCGTCTGCCTTTTGCTTGAAGGTCTTATCGTCAGCCGGACAATCTATAGACGGTAAAACATTGAAACCCGCCTTTGTCAGGATGATGGCCATCTCTTCCCTGCTTTCCTTCAGGTCATTTGACGTCCAGGCCAGGTATATATTTGGGCGTTGCCTGTCTATAACCTGAACCTTGATGGAAGCTGAAACTGATGTTGCGAATACATTAGGCACGATCTGCCTGGCCACCGGTTCCTCAAACACTGTTTCTGCCGTACGTACCGTCTCTTTTGCTTTTATACCGTTGATGATATCCTTGATGGCATTAGCGAGTTTATTGATCTGGTTTCGATACAATGGCCTCATGGGATCACCTGCCTTGTCGTCATCGATCTGCCTCAATGGTCTGTTGACGCCATCAGCATGATAAATGAAGTCGATCGATCGCATGGCACCAGAAAGTTCGCTCTCCAACAGCCTTATATCATTCCATTCAATATCGTGGATCTTAACAGGGATGACCCTTGATGCCGTATTGCCATTCTGTAGCTTTACTACAGGGCCTACCGTGTCCTGTCGAGTGGCTTCCAAAAATCCTTTGAACTCTTTTTTCCAGACAGGAGATGCAGCATCGCAATAGGTTTGCGAAATGATCGGGATAAAGATGAGCGATGAAATGGCCTGAGGGTTATTTTCTGCATCGGCCTGAAATACTGGCCTGATGTCTTCAGGGTTTTTGTCGAACCAGATCGATACCTTATCCTTCAACGTTGCACTTAACTCCCGCTCCAGCCTGGAAGCAAATTCTGCAACCCAGCCATCGTGTTTGTTATCATTCATCCGATAGCTGATGTAAATGTCATGCTTATAACCCGGCAGGATAGACGAAAAAACTTCATTTTTCTCTGAGAGCGACTGTCCTGCATCATCTGTACTCAGTATTCGATAGACAGAAACAGGCTCCTTTACATTCTTAAGTTGCTCATGACCTACAAACGCAGACCTGATATCATTTTTGTTGGCGATATTGTAATGAGCAAATGCAGAGATATAAATTCCGCCTGGCGTACACAGGCTCTGGAGGCGGGAAGCGATGTTCACTGCATCGCCGAATATGTCGCCGTTCTCAAATACAACCTCTCCCTGGTGTATGCCTATCCTTAATTTGAAATCCTTAGCCGCTTCACAAGCTTCCTGGATCTTGATAGCCGCATAGACGGCATTGGAAACCGCGGGGAAACTCGCCAACACCCCATCCCCTAGCTCTTTGATCCACTGTCCACCAAATGCTTCAATAATGGGTTTCTGTATCTCCCTGTTTTTCCGGAGAAGATCAAAAGCCCGTTTTTCATCTTTACCCATTAAAGAGGTATAACCTACAATATCAGTAAACATTACTGCAACGAGCTGGCGTATTTGAGACATACCGAAAGATAGCAAAACTTCCTTGAATACAGCAGGGCTGTTTAAGGTTTCAAATGTAAATCTATCGCAATACAGCGGGCTGATTGAACAGCAGCGATCATTGGTCCTTTTCTACAAATGCATATGTGCTTCCAAAGGGCTGTTGGACTATCCTAAAAAAGATCGCATTAAGCACTTCACGCTTCCTTTGACACCTTTCTTAAACTATAGAGATAAAATGACAGTATTGAAAACAAAAAACCAAGTAATACAACAATATAATTGGTTGGCTTTTCAACGGTCAATGATATTCTGATCAGGATGGTGGTTATGATGAAACTGGCATTTCTGAAAATGGTGAAAAAAGAAAAGTGATAAATAAACGAGATGAGAAGCAGAAAAACATCCACAAAAATCATAATGGAGAAAAAGTCGGTATAAAAAACAGTATTCGGATTTGGGAAATCGCGATCAAGTTTTATCGCGCTGAATACTTCAGTACTCCAATGATACAAACTGCTAATACTCAGCAATAACAAAATCAGAATCATACTCAATGAGACTATCTTTTTTATACTGATAAAATTATTGAGCTCCCCCGGAACTTCCAACTTGCGATTATTTCGATAGATCTTATAGTATAAGATGGTGAGACCTAACATGATCAGTGCCGCGCCGAGATCGTACAACAAGCTGACAAACTCCGGGCTGCTGATATCAAGAGAATGCTTTGTATCAAAATCGGCAATATCATGAAAAAAACTTCGAAGTGTAATTAATGTGATGACTTCAAATTGTTTCCCAATGAACTCTGAAATAGACTTAGGAATGATGATAACCAATAAAAAAACTTCATAAAATAATATGAAGCTAAAGGGGGTATATATTGCCTTTAGATAACTATGCTCGAAATGCTTGAAATAAGTAAAATTGTTGCCAAGAAAGATGATTGCCAGGTGGAACAAGAAAGCAAAAACCGCGGTACGGAGTATGACCAATTCAACTTTACGAACATTCTTTTCATCAAAAAGTGAATCAAAGTATTTACTGGCAGCTTGTAATAAAGTTTTCATCAGGACCCAGGTTATCCACCTACTTATTTGATCTGAACTGCTTCAAAACCAATACTATTCCAGCGGCAAACAAGAGCGTGATCAGGCCTGCAAAATATGGTATGAGTTCAGTCATTTTTGGTTAGTTATTAATTTGATGAGAATGGCAAACCCTAAAATAGAGGGGACCCAAAGGCCAATGAAAATAGCTGCCTCTCTATCCCCTTTGAACCATGAAATCTCCGAAAAAATTAAGGATAGAAACGCAGCTGTAAGCATCAGTAAGTCTGCAGGTGTAAATTTTTTAAGCATATAAAGAATTTTGTGAAGCTTTTGAATATACGGGAAAATTTTAGTTTTAGTGGCCACAGGCAGCATCAGATTGTAATTTGTTGTATTTATTACGGTCCCAGTTGCAATCTGCTTCAACAATACTGGCCTATCTTATCCTAATGATGAACTTACCCCTGTTTTGAAACACTGCATTATCCGAACGCATAAACAAAATGATCTCTGTGCTGCTGTTGGGACCAATCTGGTCAGTACGACTGATATAGAGCTTATCCCAGCCATCGCGGGTCAGATACTTGTGCGCCATCGAACCATACTTCAGCCATTTCCCCATATCGGGTAAGCACTTCCGTTGGCTGTTGACGGAACACTTTGTTATACGTCTCTTGCTTCGTTGGATCATTTGTTTTACCACCGCTTCCTATACCGGTGCTATAATGCACGTCACCAGGCTTGAACTATAGTGGCAGTGAAATTATAAAAGTGGTTCCTGCACCTTCCTTCCCTGCCAGCGCTGCTGCTTCAGCAGTCAGGGTTTCCACTTTTAATTCTCCTCCATGCGCCTTTACAATATCATAACTCAAGCTCAATCCTAATCCAGTACCCTGGCCGGTTGGTTTAGTGGTAAAGAAGGGTTGAAATATTTTATCTAAGATATTGGGAGGAATTCCATTGCCGTTATCGGTAACCCTGATTTCTACCTGATGATTGACCTTTTTTGTAACCACGGAAACAGTAGGCTCGTATTCCGCAATACCTTGTTTTGATTTTTCATTCACTGCATAAAAAGCATTGGTAATCAAATTCAAGATCACTCTGCCTATATCTTGTGGAATG
>JBKCVJ010000190.1:0-2835 GCA_046317915.1 Sphingobacteriales bacterium | reverse complement strand
GAAATGATCAAAAAAGGCGACCCCTTCCCGTTTGCTTATCACATGGAGGAGTTAACGGCTCAGGAGATCGCACAACAGTTGGGTGATGGTTTCATCAGCGGTCTGCAACAACAGCCTGCGCAACAATGGTCCGGGCCAATCTTTTCCGGATATGGTGTGCATCTTGTATTTATCGATACAATCCTGCAGTCGGTAGAACCGCAACTGGCATCCATCAGGAATGAACTGATCAGAGATTACCAATATAGTTTACAGGAACAGTACAATACCCAGTTATTGAATGAATTCAGAAAAGATTTCATCATCAAACTGGATATCAAAGAACCGGCAAGAAAAAACCAGCTTAGTCAACTCGTGAACATCAATGAAGCGCGTTAAAACCATCATTGTATTTTTCATTGCATTTTTTGCACTGATCAATTGTGTTCGTGCGCATGAGATGCGTCCTGCATTCTTACAGATCAAACAGACTGGGGCCAGCGAATATGAGGTGCTCTGGAAAATTCCACGGATAGGAAATCAGGTGCTTTCTATATCCCCCAAATTTCCGGAATGGTTTACCCTGAAGCAATGGACGCCTCCTGTTGAATCGGGCACCGGTGCGCTGTACACCTATAAAGCTACATCGAGCAAGGATATTCATGGGATGAGCTTCACCATTTCCGGAATCGAGGAAACCATTGTGGATGTGCTGGTGGAGGTAACCCTCCTCAATGGTGAGCAGTTTTCCTTCATGCTGCAACCCGCAAAGAAAATTGGCGAAATTCCACTTCAGGCATCTGCATTGGACACCATCAAAGGATATTTTTTACTGGGCGTAAAACACATCTGGATGGGGATTGATCACTTGCTGTTTGTACTGGCATTACTCATTATTACCTATGGAAACATCCGGCGTCTATTGGTGACCGTAACAGCGTTTACCATCGCGCACAGCATTACCCTTTCACTGGCTGCATTAGGATATCTGGGACTGCCAGGACCGCCAGTAGAGGCAACCATTGCGCTAAGCATCGTATTCCTTGCGGTGGAGATCATCCGTGGACAGCAAGGCATGCCCGCATTAACAAGCAAAAAACCCTGGCTGGTTGCGTTTACATTTGGCCTCCTGCATGGGCTTGGATTTGCTGGTGCTCTGAATGAAACCGGTCTGCCCCAACAACATATTCCCTTAGCACTGGGGTTCTTTAATATCGGTGTAGAAGCAGGACAGATCGCATTTATTCTGGTCATCATCCTATTGATCAAAGGCGTGACAGAAAAAATATCATGGCCCGCATGGTCAAAAAAGATCCTGCCCTACGGCATTGGAAGTCTTGCCGCATTCTGGCTATTTGAACGCGTAGCCGCATTCTGGAATTGAATAAAAACAAACTGTATGTCAAGATTTTCATTTAAAAAAACAATTGGTCGGGGTGTGGCACTCGCATTACCCTTAGCCATCGTTGGGTATGTCTTCTATCGCATCACCAAAATTTTTGAAAAAGTACTGGGTCCACTGGCAAACAAGTTTGGTGTTGAAAAAATATTGGGGGAACTCACCCTGACCTTTCTTGCAATCCTTGTGATCCTTGCCATTATTTTTCTGCTGGGTCTACTGATGCAGGTGGATCTCATTGCCAATCTCAGAAAAAGCATCGAGGCATTGATCCTGAAATTTGTTCCCTCCCTCAATCATTTAAAACTGATTGCTGCGGAGAAGATAGACCTAGACAATGCAACACATAACTGGAAGCCTGTCCTTTGTACAAAAGGCGATGAAGTTTTTCCAGCATACGTCATTGACGAAAATGCAGAGTGGATAAACCTCGCTGTAGCCAAGGGGCTTTCTACTGAACCACAAAATATGCTGGTGGTGCGTAGAACCGCGATTCGTTATAAAGAAATCACGATGAAGCAAATGCACGACTGCAACAAGGCATACGGAAAAGGATATATATCGATGGTTGAATAATGTGAAGTAGCGAAAAAGATGAATATGTTTAAAACGATCATGATTAGTTTTTCTTTCTGCATTGCCGGAAGTATCACGCAGGCTCAATCTACAGCGCCAGAAACGAGTGTTGGGGATGCCGCGGCCAATGCTACCAATCCGCTTGCATTTGTAACCAAACTACAGGTGCAACCCAATTTCACCTGGAAAGAACAAAAAGCCAGGCAGATCAATGTCACCACGAGAATCATTCAACCAACCCCTTCGGTCGGTTTGCCTTTTATCAAAAGCAAGGACCCATCAAAGGTCTATACCATTTACCGATTGGAGCTTCCGCTTGTGAGCCAGACCTATCCTGAGAACAAAAACCTCGATGGCACAGGAATGGCTGACATCGTGTTATTAGACGTGGTGGCATTCAAGAAAAAATGGGGACTGCTCGGCGCAGGTCCAGGACTGATCATCCCTACGATGAATCCTGATCAGATTAGCAGCAGGAAATGGGCCACCGGTCTTACAGGTGTGGTCCTGAACACTCAAACCAAGGGATTGCAATGGGGTGTTTTGGCACAGCAGTTCTTCAGTTTTGGCGGAGATGCAAACAGACCATCTCAAAGTTTTATGCTTTTCCAACCCATCTTCAATAAAATACTTGGGCATGGTAAATTTTTCCAGTTCAGCCCCATCATGAATTTCAACTGGACCCGTGGAGAATACAATATCCCGCTCTCTCTAGGATTCGGTAAAGCCTTTGCGAAAAATCTTAGTGCAACGGTAGCTGGTGAGTATGTGGTCAGTGGCCCTAATCAGGGTGACGTCACCTTCCGCTTCCAGATCAATGCAATGTTTCCTCCAACAAAACAATAAAAAGAGACGCATGAAAAATATTCGATTAAAGAAAA
>JBKCVJ010000189.1:0-7849 GCA_046317915.1 Sphingobacteriales bacterium | reverse complement strand
TCCCCGGATGCAGATCACAGCGGTTTGGTCTGGCCGCAACCAAACGTCAAAGATATTCTTCAATCCTACCTCGGGCGAGCGGTATAACATGGTTGCTGTATTGCAACTGTCTTTACCGAAATAACTCTTTGCGCCGAGGTCAAGTAAATCGATATACTCCTGCGGGCGAAAACCAACCGGTGTGATTTGTGCAGGCACATTCAGACCTAGAAACAAGGTTATAAGAAAGATCCAATTTTTCTTCATAACCCAAAGAAACAAAAAAAATAGATTTTGGTTCTGCCATGTGTAAAGGGCTGTGGATTGGCTTATTGTTTTTCCATTGATTATCTTTGCGCCGTGATAACAACCATTGGCACACACATTTCCCGCGCGGCTGAACTTCTGAACCAGGGTCAGCTGGTGGCCATCCCCACAGAAACGGTGTATGGCCTCGCGGGAGATGCCACCAATGGCGAAGCGGTGGCAAGGATTTTTGAGGCCAAGCAGCGGCCTCGTTTCAACCCGCTGATCATGCATCTGCCCAGTCTGGATGCTTCTGCACCGTATGTAGCGGAGATCCCTGAACCGCTTCGTAAAATTGCAGCAGCTTATTCTCCAGGCCCCGTCAGCTTTCTCCTTCCAAGGACTTCGTTGGTGCCTGATATCATCACCCATGGTTCAGATAAAGTAGTGATTCGCATTCCGGCGCACCCCATGGCACAGGAACTGCTCCGCGCTCTTCCCTTTCCGCTGGCCGCTCCATCGGCCAACCCATTTGGCTATGTCAGCCCCGTGACGGCTCAACATGTTTACGATGGCCTCCATGGGAAGATCCCTTATATCCTGGATGGCGGAACTTGTACGGTAGGGGTGGAGTCAACCATCATTGGGATGGAAGAAGATGAGCTTGTCATCTACCGGGTTGGTGGATTGTCTGCGGAAGAAATCGAGCAAGTTACAGGTATGCGTGCCCGTTATTCTTTGCTGCATAAACAACCTGCTACACCCGGCCAGTTGAGATCGCATTATGCACCGCACAAGTCCGTGATCATCGGCGATCCCGCCCAACTTATATACGATTACGCGGGAAAGAAGATCGCGGTGATCTCTTTTACACACGCTTACGCCAACGCCTATTTGAACAGAACCTTATCCCTAAAGGGAGACCTGGCCGAAGCGGCAGCAAATTTATTTTCTGTATTGCGCGAACTGGACCAATCAGATGCAGATCTGATCATCGCGGAAACATTTCCGAAGGAAGGCCTGGGGATCGCCATCAACGACAGGCTGTCCCGGGCGTCAGCCTGAAATGTCATCACTGCTGTTGCTGTGCTTGTCTTTCATTTCCTGATGTTCCCATAACAGTTGGAAAGCCCGGCTGTTTTTTCTTAGTGTGTCGAAATTGCCTTCCGCAACAATTCGTCCATTGTCCAACACGTAGATATGATCAAAGAAAGGCAGTAGGTGAAGGCGGTGTAATGAGGAGATGATGACTTTATCTTTGAATTCTTCAAACAATTGTTGATAGATCAGCAACTCCGTTTTGGGGTCCACACTGCTGGTGGGTTCATCCATTAAAACGATATCAGATTCCTGCGCAGCCAATATGCCCCTTGCCAGCGCCAACCGCTGCTTTTGCCCACCAGAAAGGTTTACCCCTTTCTCTTTGATATGACTTTCCATACCGTTAGGCAACTGTGTGATCACATCGGAGAATTGCGCAACCCTGCAAATGCGGGCCACCTGTTCTTCATCAAAGGGCAAACCCAGGGTGATGTTGTAACGGATCGTGTTTTCAAAGATCTCCGGCTCTTGCGGAAATAGGGTGACATCGCTGGTAAGCATATTCATATGATCAAACAACTGTCCATCTACCGTTACTTCCACACCTTTCTCTGGCTCATAGAGTCCCCGCATAAGGGCTAGTAGCGTGGATTTGCCACTACCGCTCTCACCGATCAATGCTATTCGTTTGCCCTTGGTAAGATACAAGTGAATCTGGTGTAGACTGTGCGCATTGCCGTCTGAATAGGCCTGGTTGTGCGAGTAGTTGAGTTCCTTGATCCTGATCTCGCGCCAGCCGTTAGAAAGATCTGTATCGATGTCGGTCCGATGATGTTCTGCATAGGCTTTTTTGATCGGCCTCGCGGCTTCCACGTCATTGTTATACTGGATGATCTGGTTGTATTGCCAGGCAATGTCGTGGAACACCGAAGTAAACTGTTGCACATAGGCCAGCAGGGTCACCAATCCTCCCACCAGAAAAACTTGCCCGGGCAACCTGTTCTGTATCACATATCCGATGGTGATCACGGCGTATACCAGCGCCACCAGCATATCGGCCACAAACCATTTCCATTCATTCACTACTACATTTTTGCGAAAAGGCGGAAACACATCCCTTACTTTCTGCAATAGGCTTTTCTCCATCTGCTTCTCTAAGCGAAGCGTGATAACGGTATTGATGTTTGATAGACTATCAAAAAGATTTGCTGATACCACATGCTCTTTCTCATTGGTCTCGTTCAGGTGTTTGATCAGTGGCTTGTCGAACTGAAAGATCAACCAGATCGTCAGAGCGCCCAACACAGCACCAATGGCGCCAAATAAAGGCGAGAAGTACAACATCGCCGCAAAGGAGAAAATGAATTTGGCAAAGGAGTGAAAGAACATGAAGCCATCCTGGAAAAAATGCTTTAACGCTTCATACGCTTTACGAACGCGGTTGATGATGGCCCCACTATGGTTGTCCTGGTGCCATTTCACTGGAAGGTGCAGGGTCTGGTGATAAGTCTCCATCAGGTAGTTCTGGCTCAGGTTGAATGCCAGGGTTCTTTCGGCTATCCGTGCCGGACCGTGGATCATCCATTCCAACAGATTGAGGCCAAGGTAAACGCCTGCGTAGATCCATGCATTGTGCAACACATTCAGCCCGTCTTTTTGCAGGGCATTGATGAACCAGCCGTAAAGCCAGGGCCTCGTTGCGTTGATGATATTGGTGCACGCAAAAGCGCTATACACCAACAGGTATTTTTTCTTTTCTTTCCTGGCATAGCGCCAGGATTCAGACATCAGGTTGATATAGGGATTGCGCTGGCTGATGATCGAAAGTAGGGATAATCTGCAAATGAAAAAGGACCTGGTCAAAGGTCCTTTTTGAAATGGAATCAGCTTGTGTTTATTGCAAATTCAGGATCAGTTCCTGCAAGTCCCTGCTGTTGCCTCCTACGAAGATGCTGATCTTTCCGGGCTCCAACTGTGGTGTTCCGTTCTCATCAAAGTACTGCATGGTTGATTTGTTTAGGGTGAAAGAAACCACTTTTGTTTCACCAGGGGCCAGACTGATTTTCTGAAATCCTTTGAGTTCCTTCACGGGTCTGATCCTGGTGGCCAATGGATCCCTGATATATAATTGAACGATTTCTTCTCCGGCAAGTTTTCCGGAGTTGGTCACATTCACCTGTATAGTCACTGTACCATTCATGCCGATGGAAGACGCGCTGACGCTGGGCTTGCCGTAGGAAAATGTAGTATAGCTTAGACCAAACCCAAATGGATAAAGTGGCTCATTGGGAATATCGCGGTACCTGCTGTACCAGTTTCCCTGGCCATCGGTTGGATTGGGCCTGCTGGTGTTCATGTGGTTGTAGTAAACAGGGATCTGTCCTACGGCATAAGGAAAGCTCATGACTGTTTTAGCCGATGGGTTGTATTTTCCATACAATACATCTGTCAGTGCGTTGCCCTGTTCTGTTCCTAGGATCCATGCATATACAATGGCATCACAAAAAGGTTCTGCTTTGGTGAGTACCAGCGGTCTTCCCGCACTAATAACTGCTACTATTTTCTTGCCTGTATTACGCAGCGCTTTCAGGAGTTGAAGCTGCGCTTCGGGTATTTCCGGCATGGCAATGCTCCGGTCTTCTCCGGCCAACTTACCACTGATACCAATATTCACGACCACAATGTCCGATGCGTTGGCTACGGTTATGGCTTCCTGGATCATCACATCCGATGTGTTGAGTTGCTCGTCATATCCTTTGGCAAATGCATAGGTGACACCTGCTTCTTTCAGGCCATCCAATAATGTGGAAGGCTTGTATGGATCGGATTTCGCATTGGCAACCCAGAAGTCGAAGATATCTTCACTGCTTGCTGCAAAATGTCCGATCAATGCTATCTTTTGATTTTGTTGCAAGGGCAAAACCTGCTGGCTGTTTTTCAACAATACCACTGATCGCTGCGCAGCCTGCCTGCTCAGTAAACGATGTTCCGTTGTGAATACGTTTTGTTTTTCTCTTTGGGGGTCGCAGTTCATGTATGGGTCATCAAAAAGGCCGATGCGGAACTTCCAGTACAGTATTGCACCCACAGATGCATCAAGGGTTTTTATCGATACCTTCCCTTCTTTCACCAATGCAGGGATCTCTGTAACCATGGCACGGGTTTCCATATCCATCATGCTCCCGGCATTGATCGCCTTCATCGCAACATCTTTATTGTCTTTGGCGTAGCCATGCTGGATCATCTCGCCAAATGAATTCCAATCGCTCACCAAAAATCCTTTAAATCCCCACTGCTTTTTTAATACTTCATTCACCAGCCACGCATTGCCACTGGCGGGAACACCTTCATATACATTGAAACTATTCATCACCGTTGCGGCACCGGCTTCCACAGCAGCCCGGTAAGTAGGTAAGTACATGTTCCAGGTATTGACTTTGTCTACGCTCACTTGATTGTATTCCCGGCCAGCTTCAATGGCGCCATACACTGCGAAATGCTTCACACAGGCAAGCAGATTGTCTTTTCCGAAATTTCCCTGAAAGCCTTTAACGCGCGCTGCGCCGATGATACTGCCCAGATAGGGATCTTCTCCTGCGCCTTCCATGACTCTTCCCCATCTTGGATCCCTGCTGATGTCAACCATCGGTGCAAAGGTCCAATGCAGGCCTTCCGCTGAAGCTTCCTTTGCGGCAATCTCAGCAGCCTTCCGACTCAACTCAGGATCCCAAGCACATGCATCTGCCAGTGGTATCGGGAAAATAGTTTTGTACCCGTGGATCACGTCCAAGGCAAAAATAACGGGAATGCCTAACCGGGATTCTTTAACGGCGATTTCCTGGATGACCCGGGTTTCTGCGGTACCACTCACGTTGAGCATGGATCCAACCTGTCCTTTCCGGACCATATCCATTTTGGCTTTCTGCCCGGGATCATTCGCGGCAGGCCCTGTGAATGCACCACCATTGAGTTGATTCAATTGTCCGGCTTTTTCCTCAACCGTCATCCGCTTCAGCAGATCTGCAATCCTTTGTTCAATGGACAGCTTTTTGTCCCGATAGGGCGATGTTGTTTGTGCATGTGCATAACATACCATCGAGGCTGTGCAAATCAGCATCATCAGTATTTTTTTCATATTGCTGCATTACGTTGTAAAAAACGAAAGGTAATGCGTGCATTTGCGGGAAGGAATGATGCTGGTTGGCAGGGAACAAAACGGAAATCATCTTCCGGATGCCAACATCCAGACGTCATTAGAGTAGTGGAAATCGGGCATTTGGGGCGTGCCGCCGTATTTGCCCCCTAGCAAGATGGAGCATAGACGTAACATGATATGAGGAGTTGTTGATCACGACGTACTCTTTTTCTTCTTTTTTCCTTTTTTTTCCGGTGCGCCGTCTTTCAATTGTTCCGATAATCCCCGGAGTGTTTCTGACGTATCGAAATATAAGAATGTTTGATCAAACATCTGGTTGGGCTTCACGGAGAATTTGTCGCAAGTGCCCTCCAGCACCCTTCCCTGTTGGTTGATGTTGAGGTAATTGGCCATCACTTCATAATGGTCAGGAACAAAAATGGTCTTGAAAGCTGTTTCGCATGATTTTCCATCGCCACTGGAAACGATGGCATCAATGATGTTCACATATTGCCGCTGTACATGACGCATGGTGGAATCATTGCTGCCACTGATCTGCATGGTCACGAGTATGTTGTAGAGAGATCTTGGACTAACGGGTAGTTGCTGGTAAACCTCATTGGCCATTTCCAAGGCTTTGCGATTGTCGTTGTTCTTCAGGAGATCATTCAACTCGCTATTCTTGAAACTTGTATACGGAGAATAGCCAGACTGAAATGGGAATCCATAATAAAGAAAACGATAGTCTTCCAGATTCAGGGTACTGTCGTATGCCAGGTATCGTTTCAGCAGGGTCTGGTAGTAAAAAGGTGAGGTGCTGTCTTTAACCTTTTTCTCGATGTAGTCCCGGTTAACTGGAATATAGTTGGACTGTGCAAAGGTGCTGGTGCTTCCCACACAAAGCAAGACAAATAATACCAGGCATCTCATCCGAATGTTTTACTACAAGTTAATTCATTGCCGACAAATACTTTCATGCGTTATTTTCTCTTTCTGTTTTCAGCAATTTCAGCTTGTATTTGTTCCATGACCGCCAATAGCTCAGATAGTCGTTCCGGGTTGCTGATATAGGTATCTGTAGGCATCTTTGCGATCTCGTAATGCAGCACACAACGCCACCGGTTAACACCAGTGTAACACTCCAGCATGATCCCGGCCCTGGTATAAAAGCGGTATTCTGTGTACTTCTGTGGGGTGTGGTCGTTTTTCATGACTTCATCCCTGATCATCTTCAGGTAGCCAATAAACTTTGGTAACTCGTCCTCGTCTATATACTCTGCATTGGAAGCAGGGGCGTCGGTAAAAATGGCACGATTAAACCTTTGGTCAATCCTTACACCATATAATTTGTGGCCAGTATCAATCTCTTCCAGTGTTGCAAGAAAAACAAATATATCCCGGACATTACCCCGCTCGTCCAAATGATATTTGACGTTGGTACGATTGTCATAGAGTTTTCTATGCAGCTTGCTTTCAAACATGGAGTCTACCCGAACAACTACGGTATCAATTTGTGCCTGTGTGTATCCTATGCTTAGTAAGCATAATAGTAAAAGTGAAGCTCTCATTTATGCTCAATATTTACCAGGAAAGTATTGAGGCATTTGTGAAATTCGAAATTGGAAATACAACTTGAGGTGATAAATGGCGATGGATCAAATTTCCATGATTTCACTCAATTCCAGCCATCGCATTTCTTTCTGGTCCAGATCCTGATTAATTTCTCCGATCCGATGAGATAGTTTTTGCAACTCTTCAAAAACCATATTGCCAGTAGAAAGCCGCTCTGTAATGCTGCTCTTTTCTTTATTCAAACTGGCGATTTCCTTTTCCAGGATTTCAAACTCACGTTTCTCCTTGAAAGATGGCTTCTTTTTGACAGATTCCGATATGGGAGTGACAGTTGGTTTCAGTGCGGTCTCACTGGGCTTGACCACCTCTTCCGTTGGTGCAGCTGCCCGATAGGAGGAATAATTTCCGGGGAAATCCCTGACAGATCCCTCGCCTTCAAATACCAGCAAATGATCCACCAATTTATCCATGAAGTAACGATCATGTGATACAACCACTAAACAGCCAGGAAACTCCATCAGGAAATTTTCTAACACGGCAAGCGTAGGGAGATCGAGGTCATTGGTAGGCTCATCGAGGATCAGGAAATTAGGGCTGCGGAAAAGAATGGCCAGCAAATGCAGCCTTCGTTTTTCACCACCACTGAGTTTGCTGATATAGGTGTACTGTTGATCAGGACTGAAAAGAAAAAGTTCCAGAAATTGCGAAGCACTTAATGAACCTCCTTTGGCGAGAGGAAAACTTTCTGCCATCGTTTTCACAAATTCAATCACACGCATGTCTTCCTTGATTACAAGACCTTGTTGGGAGTAGTTGCCAAATACAACCGTATCCCCGATATTGATCTTGCCGCTATCCGCTTCTTCCAATCCTTGA
>JBKCVJ010000188.1:0-3110 GCA_046317915.1 Sphingobacteriales bacterium | reverse complement strand
CTGGGTGGTTTTGATATCACACGGAATAACATGCCTTTCCCTTCCAACAGGATGAATGCAACAACGGCAGGTATTTATGCAAAGTATACCCTTAAGTCTTATACTAACCTTGCATTTATAGGCCAGGCCAATTTTACGATTGCAGGAAGAAATGTAGGACAATCCACAGCCATCAGTGGTGGTATTTTCTACGCGTTCTATGTACGTAAACAAAAGGCGAAATCCTGATCTCAACTACACAACAATGAAGAAGATTTTACAACACATATACGTCTCAGGAGCCATCGTGTTATTCGTGTTAGCATCCTGCTCAAAAGACATTCAAAACAGGACTGATGATCTTTCATCCCTGAATCCTTCCAAGCTTGATGCCAATGCAGGGACATGGAAGCCTGTACTGTTGACCGGGCCAGCTGAGTTCACAGTTGCTGCACCCATCGCGGTAGGTTCACCTGACTATCGGCTGCAGATCAATGAAGTGAAGGCCCTTCAGGCCAACATGACTGAAGCAGATAAGAAGTTGGTAGAATACTGGAGTGCGGGTGCGGTGCTGCGGTGGAACGAGATCATGCGGGAGCTGGTGGCGAAACACAACCTGCCTCCCTTCCAGAATGCAGATGGTACCTATCCTTTCCCCGATGCCAATAACCCCCTCGCATACCCGATGTTTCCTTTTGCAAATCCTCCTTACGCTGCACGCGCATATGCCTATGCTTCTGCAGCACAGTATGATGCATTGGTAGCTGGCTATTATTACAAGGATCAGTACAAGCGTGTTGCACCTTATGTGGTGGATACTACATTGAAAGTGACCGTAGCGAAGAACAGCCTACCCGCTTATCCTTCTGAAGATGGTGTGGTGGCCGGTGCAGCGCTGGAAATGTTGAGCCTGCTTTTCCCAGGTGATCAGGATTATATCCGTCAGCGTGTGGAAGAACATAAGAAAGCCAGGTTACTGACAGGTGCCAATGTACGCAGTGATATCGAAGCCGGTGAGACCCTCGGTAAAACCGTTGCCCGGAAATTCATCACGCGGGCGCGTGCTGACCGCGCTGGTGCAGCCATCGGAACGCCAACCATTTGGAAGAAATTTGAGACCGATGCCATTGCGAAAGGCGAAGTGCCCTGGTATAGTCTTGAGACGCCAGCAAGGCCTCCCATGCTTCCGTTATTTGGCAAGGTAAGGTCCCTGTTGCTGGATTCTTTGACACTTGTTTCCCTTCGTCCTGGTCCTCCGCCGTCAACCTCTAGTCCAAAAATGCGTGAGGAAACAGAAGAAGTTTACCAGATGGTGAAGAATGCAAGCAGAAAAGACATGGCCATTGTGCATTTCTGGGCCGATGGAGCGGGCACGTATACACCACCGGGTCACTGGAACGCGATTGCAGCAGACGATTTTATCAAAGAAAGTTATAGTGAAGTACGGTGGGCGAGGAATATGGCCTTATTGAATATCGCATTAATGGATGCCGCCATTGTGTGCTGGGATACGAAGTATTACTATTTCAATCCCCGCCCCTCTCAATTGGATCCGAAGATCAAAAGCAGTACGGGTGTTCCCAATTTTCCCGCATATATCTCTGGGCATTCTACGTTCAGTGGTGCAGCAGCTGCTGTGCTTGGACATATTTTACCATCCAGGGCTCAGGCCTATGCCGATATGGCGAAAGAAGCTTCTGTCTCAAGGATGCTTGGTGCCTTGCATTATCGTAGTGATTGTGAAGTAGGGCTTGTGGTTGGAAATAATGTAGGCGGTTATGCTATTCAAAGAGCCAGAACGGATGGTGCTGAGTAAAAACATTCCTGTTGCAAAGGCAATCATGCTGGTCATGGCAGTGGTCTGGTGTGGTTGCCTTGCAGCAAATAGATGCCAACATCACTTTGAAAACCGGAAGACAATTGTTTGCAAAAGTTCCCGGCGTGTTTGTATATGATATGGATGGCTCGGGAAACCAGGTCAACATCGCCACGCGAAGCTCGATGCGCACCGCAGCTGGGAGTACAATACTCGGTATAACGGCATTATCACCAACTTAGAAATGTATGGTTATCCTGCAAGCCACTTCAACCCACCCATGGAATCTATGCAGTCGGTTGAGTTGGTCAGGGGTACAGCATCGCTTCAATACGGAGTGCAGTTTGGCGGCATGCTGAACTATGTGAGCAAGAAAGCAGATACTACAGATGGAAGAAATGTTTATTTGACCCTGGGAATTAAACTTTAGTTCGCAGGGAGCAGGTCGCAAGGTCGCAGATGAATGCCGCGAACTACGCGACCTGCCATCTGCGAACTAAAAAACCGCCTCACAAAGGAGACGGTCTTTAAATATTGCTAGCCTTTACTTTCTCATTGATTCGACGGTGTTTTACTGGTATGGCTAACTTGGTTTACTTAAGGGTTGGATAGGATTTTAAATAGGTTTGGGGTTTCTTTCTCAGGATCTGGATCGGGTGTTTTTCAGGGTTTGGATTCCAGGTTTAGATTTGGGATGGATGGATTGTTTAGGTTTAGTCTTTCTAAAGGATCGGATCGTTGTTGTCATGCATTGACAATACAAAGATGATAACTAATTCGCTTGTTTTCAGATGATTTAGATCATTGACAGTAAACTGTCGATGAACGATCATAAAGCTTCGATCAATGAAATGTTTAGGGTGCCTGCTAATAGCTATTTGCTATTAGCTATTAGCAAAACGAGACGGCATTGAGCCGTCTCGTTTTTAATATGTTAGCCTGCGTGCGCAATGTGTATTATTGCGGTTTTCAATAGTGCTAACGAATTTTAACAGGACTTCAATAGATTGGGTTTAAGTGGCTTCAATGGATAGTTGGATTTTTGCGGATAGTTTGGAATCTGGCTTTAAAAGGATTGGATAAAAAGGTTCTTGGACTTCAAGATGGATGGACGTTCTGCTTTCTAAGGATTGGATTTGGTTGGTTCTTCAGGACTTTGGCTTTTCAGGAATTTAGGATTTCAGGTTTTCAGGATTCTTGGTTTCCGGTTTTCATTAGGTATCGTTGCATTGACAAAACAAAGATGCAACACCTTTTTGATTGTTACAAAGCCATTTAGACCATTGGCCGTTTATTGTCGATGAATCGACCTCTT
>JBKCVJ010000187.1:0-17944 GCA_046317915.1 Sphingobacteriales bacterium | reverse complement strand
TTATACTTTTCCAGAATTATGATTTAATAATCTTTCATTACATTGTCATTATTCCTTTTTTTCAAGTCGGTGAAAGCTATGCGGAGTTTTCCTCTCATACATGTAAACGAAATTTCACGAATACTACCGCTGTATGTGTGTAAACTAAATCCGGATATATTTTTCAAAAGTGTTTTCCGAATCAGATCCGACATTAATTCTTTGTCTCCGGGTAAGGCTTTTCGGATGATCTGATTGATGAGTTCCTCATTTAATTCAATCAGTCTTCGCTCATAACAAAACTTTAACAAAGGCCCAATGTCTTCGCTGATGAGTCTGTTGTGTTTTGCGATATCTTGTTCAATCTGCGGAATACCAAAATCCACCAACTTGTTGAGGATCTTCAGTTTTGATTGAATTCGATATAATTCTTTTTGGTATTGCCAGGCCACCACAAAATCGGATTCCATGCCATGCAGATACTCGTGGATCATTTCCTTGAGTCGATTTTCCTCCAGGGTAAATTCGTTGATCACTTGTTGAATGTCTGGGTGATTGGACATAGGTGTCCCTAAATTAGAAACTTTGCGCATTTCTACAAAATAGGAAGCGCAACCCATACAGGTCGCGCTCCTTTGCCATCATACTTAAAAACTAAAACATTCGGATTTATAATCCACGGAAGAGTTGCAATTTCTCCCATTTCGCTGTTTTTTCTTCTTCCGCCTGGTGCAGGAATTTTTCTGCCAGCACCGGGTCTTTGGCCTTGATCACATTGAACCGGTTCTCGTGATACATGAACTCACTCAATGGCAGGGATGGTTCTTTGGAATCGATGACAAACCTTTCTCCTTTCGGCTTCATGGGGTTGTAATGGAACAGTGGCCAATATCCTGATTTCACCGCAAAGTCCTGCTCTTCTGCACCATGCGCCATATCAATACCATGCGCAATGCAATGGCTGTAGGCAATGATCATGGACGGACCAGGATAGGCTTCGGCTTCCAATATGGTTCGCAAGGTGTGCATATCATTACCACCCATCGCGATCTGTGCCACATAAGCCGTACCATGTGCAATGGCCTGCATCGCCAGATCTTTCTTGCTGTTCGTTTTGCCATTCACAGAGAACTTAGCGCTTGAACCAATGGGTGTCGACTTTGATTTTTGTCCGCCCGTATTGGAGTACACTTCGGTATCCAGCACCATGATGTTCACATTCTCTCCGGTAGATAGGATATGGTCCAGACCGCCATAGCCAATGTCGTATGCCCATCCATCGCCACCAATGATCCAAACAGAACGGTCCGCGAGGAAGTCGGCCAGATGATAAAGATTATTGGAAGCCACAGACTTCATGCCTTTCAGTCTTTCCTTCAGCGTTTTGATCAGGTCGTGTTTTTGTTTGATCTCTGCTTCCGATGTTTGAGGCGCATCGATCAATGCATTGGCGAGTCCTTCGCCTACGATCGGGCTCATTTCAGCGAGGAGTGAGATGGCCATTTCTTTTTTCTTCTGGTTCGCCATTTTGATACCGAGACCAAACTCTGCATTGTCTTCAAAAAGGGAGTTGGCCCATGCGGGACCAACCCCTTCTGTGTTGGTGCTCCAAGGGGTTGTGGGCAGGTTGCCGCCAAAGATGGATGAACATCCTGTAGCATTGGCAACAATCATTCGTTCACCAAAAAGTTGGGTCAGTAATTTCAGGTATGGTGTTTCGCCACAACCAGCGCAGGCACCGCTGAATTCAAACAAAGGTTGAAAGAACTGCGATCCCTTGATCGTGTTCTTATTCACCCGCGTGCGGTCTACCTCGGGTATGTTGATGAAGTAATTCCAGTTTTCGATCTCCTTGTCCTGGATCGGTAATTTATCGGTCATATTGATGGCCTTATGACCAGCTTCTGTTTTGCTGGTGATCGGGCAATATTCTACGCACAGCGTGCAACCGGTACAATCTTCGGTAGATACCTGCAGCGTATAGGCTTCTGTGGTTTTATCCCACTCTTTACCGATCGGGTCCGTATGCTTCCAATCGGATGGCGCGTTGGTGAGCAGCTCTTTGTCGTACACTTTTGGCCTGATGGCTGCGTGCGGACAGATCAGGAAACATTTACCGCACTGTGTACAAAGTGCCGGATCCCAGACAGGTACAGTTTCGGCAATATTTCGTTTCTCCCATTTGGTGGTTCCGGAAGGATAGGTGCCATCTACCGGGAAAGCTGACACGGGCAATTCATCGCCCTCGCCGGAAATAATTTTTGATAAAACCTGTTGAACAAAGTCCGGCGCATCTTCTGAGATGTGTTCCCCAAAAGCATTGTTGCCGAGGGCATATTGCGAATAGTCGATCTCGTACAGGTGTTCCAGGGTATTGTCTACGGCTTCATAGTTTTTATTCACCACCGCTTCGCCTTTTTTCCAGTAAGATTCGTAGATCGCTTCTTTGATCTTTGCGATGGCTTCATCACGTGTAAGGATATTGCTGATGGCGAAAAAGCAGGTTTGCAGGATGGTGTTGATTCGGTTACCCATGCCTGATTCCCTGGCTACTGCATATGCATTGATGGTATAGAATTTCAGTTTTTTAGCGATGATCTCTTCCTGGATCTTCCGCGGAAGTTTGCCCCACACCTCGTCTTTTTCGTATGGTGCATTCAGCAGGAACACGGATCCTTCTTCTGCATCTTTGAGGATGTCATACTTGGTTAGGTAGTTGAAATGATGACAGGCTACAAAGTTTGCGGAGTTGATCAGGTAAGTTGATTCGATGGACTTCTCACCAAAACGTAAATGTGAAACGGTAAGCGAACCTGATTTTTTAGAGTCGTACACAAAATAACCCTGGACATGGAACGGTGTTTTTTCACCGATGATTTTAATCGAGTTTTTATTTGCACTCACGGTTCCATCGGCACCCAATCCAAAGAACAGGCCCCTGAATTTGTGTTGTGATTCAAGAGAGAAATGCTTATTGTACTCGAGACTCATATGGGTTACATCATCATCGATACCCACAGTGAAGTGATTTTTAGGGATCTCTTTTTTCAGTTCCTCAAATATGGAGAGTACCATACCGGGTGTAAATTCTTTAGAAGAGAGTCCATATCGTCCACCTACCAGGCGTAGTTTGTTTTCGTGTGGTGTTGGTGCTTCATTGAGCGCATTAACCACATCCATGTACAGTGGTTCGGCCATTGCATTGGGTTCCTTACATCTGTCCAGTACTGCGATTTTTTGTACCGATGTGGGCAGGGTTTGGATGAAATCAGGAATGGAGAAGGGGCGGAACAGTCTTATGATCAGTACACCCGTTTTTTCGCCTTTTGCGTTGAGGTGATCAACGGTTTCTTTTACGGTGCCTGCGCCGGAGCCCATGAGAATCACCACGCGTTCTGCATCAGCAGCGCCATAGTATTCAAACAGCTTGTATCTCCTGCCGGTCAGTTGATGAAATTTGTCCATCATTTCTTGCACGGCTTCGGGTACGCGTTGGTACCAGAGATTGGCGGCTTCCCTGTTCTGGAAATAAACATCGGGATTCTGTGCGGTACCGCGGATGAAGGGATTGTCTGGGTTCAGCGCCCTGTCGCGATGCGCGTTAATGGCTTCATCATCTATCATGGCTTTGATGATCTCGTCTGAGATCACTTCTACTTCGTTCAGTTCGTGTGAAGTGCGGAACCCATCGAACACATTCAAAAAAGGCACCCTTGTCTTGAGGGTAGACGCCTGTGCGATGAGGGCCATGTCCATCACTTCCTGCGGGGTGTTGCCGAAGAGCATGGAGAAGCCGGTGGAGCGCGCTGCCATCACATCGGAGTGATCTCCGAAGATGGAGAGCGCGTGCGTGGCCAGGGTTCTGGCGGCGATATGGAAAACGGTGGGGGTGAGCTCACCGGCTATTTTGAACATATTTGGGATCATGAGGAGTAGACCCTGTGAAGCGGTAAAAGTAGTGGCCAATGCACCGCCCTGTAATGCACCATGGATGGCTCCTGCGGCACCTGCTTCACTCTGCATTTCCATGACGCGGGGAACCTGGCCGTATATATTGGTCATGCCTTTGGCGCTCCATTCATCGGCCCATTCACCCATCGTGGAACTGGGCGTGATGGGGTAGATGGCGCAGACTTCATTGGTTTTGTAGGCGATATAGGCGGCTGCCTCGTTGCCATCCATGATCTCCATGTGCTCGGGCTTGCCATTGGCTTTTGGGGGATGATGTGCGTTCATGACTAATGATTAAGTATGATGGTGCAAAGTAGCAATGGTGGCTACGGGAGGGTATGACGGCTGTCATTGCTGTACCTGATTTGAATAAGCTAAAACCTGTGGTTGTAAAATTGCTCCCTAAGCCTGTTTTTCGGACTTTGGTAACAATTCGTTAATAGTGTAGGGTTACCATTGCGCAAATTTTAAAAATTATGTACCGCATTTTCCTGGTCATCGTTGCAACGATGGTTCTGATCTCCTGTAAAAAAAATGACGCTGATCCCGGAACTGACGGCGTAATCATACCCGAGTCGGTAGAGTTTCAGTCGCTCGCCAACCTGTTGATCGCCACAGACCCAGCGACCCCTGCTGGTGCCGCTGAGATCAGCACGTATGACCCCACAACTAAAAGGTTGTTTGTGGTGAATAATACCCTCGCTACCGGTGTGAACAGGATCGAAGTGGTTGACTTGAGTAAACCTGCGGCGCCGGCAAAGATTGCATTCATCCCCATCGCCACCTACGGCGGCCTTGTGAATAGTATTGACGTCAATAATGGTCTACTGGCTGCAGCCATTGAAGCTACCGATAAGGTTAGCGACGGTAAGGTGGTTGTTTTCAAGACCTCCGACTATAGTGTTGTCAAGCAGATTCCCGTTGGCTCCCTACCAGATATGGTAACATTTACTCCTGATGGAAAGTATATCCTGACAGCCAATGAAGGAGAGCCCAACGACGCATACACAACAGATCCAGTGGGTTCGATTTCTATTATCAGCGTTGCCGACTATAAAGAAACCAGGCTTAATTTTGAGAAATTTTCTTCGTCTGCTGAGTCCCTCAAGCTTAAAGGTTTACGGATATTTGGAAAAGGGGCATCCTTTGCTCAGGATATTGAACCGGAGTATATCACCGTGGCGAGCGACAGCAAAATGGCTTGGGTTTCCCTTCAAGAGAACAACGCTATTGCCAGGATCAACCTGGTGACACGCACTATCGAGGAGATCCTCCCGCTTGGTTTCAAGGACTATAGTACAGCTGCGAATGCGATGGACCTGTCAGACAGGCCTGCCAATGCGATCGTATTCAAAGAAAGGCCCAACGTACTGGGCATGTATGAGCCTGATGGCATTGCCCTGGTACCCTTTGGTACCAGCCCTATGGTTATCACGGCAAACGAAGGCGATGCAAGGGAATATACCGGATTCAATGAGATGCTTCGTGTGGGTGCCTCCGGGATTGCGCTTGACCCCGTCGCTTTTCCTGCTCCGGCATTTTGGTCCAATACCAAGAATTATTGGAAAGAAGATTCCACCCTTGGCAGGCTGAATGTCACTACTACCCAAGGTAAGGAGGGTGATGTGTATAAAAAGTTGTATTCCCTTGGGGCCAGGTCTTTTAGCATCTGGAATGGTATGACAGGCCAGCAGATGTATGACAGCAAGAATGAATTAGATACCAAGGCAAGGGACCTGGGCATTTATCCCGATGGAAGGAGTGATGATAAAGGTGTGGAACCTGAATCAGTGGCAACCGCAAAAGTTGGAACCCGTTATCTGCTTTTCGTGGGTATGGAACGCAGCAATTCAGTATTTGTCTATGAACTGACCAACGGCGGGACGCCTGTATTCCTCCAGTATCTTCAAACCGGTACTGCACCCGAAGGCCTCCTGGTTATTCCGGCATCAAAAAGCCCCATACAGAAAACACTACTGGTAGTGAGCAGCGAAACCAGTGGCGATATTCAGATCTTTGGGACCAAATAACTACTGCTCTGATCAATCGTAAAGCCCCTGACCCCAGGGGCTTTATTGTTTTCCGGTCCATAAAAAAGGGAGGCAACTCATGTATACGCATTTCGTATATTGGTGTGATGAGAAAATGGTTACTCCTTTTAATGCTTGCCCCTTTCTTAGGCCTTGCCCAGGATGGCGTGAAGAGTCCGGCCATTAAAGCGGTGCTGAATCGCCTCGATTCTTTTAATATAAAACAGTACGATGCGAATTACCCGTTGGGACGATACCGTGAGGAGGACTATAAACAGCGGTATGATTTCCGGAAGAAGATCGATGAGGAGCTGAATAAAATACAGAAAGCATCACTGGATAGCAATGACCAGGTGACGCTGGAGTTACTTAAATTCACCAATGCCAATGAGCTGGCGGAATACGAGTTCAAGGCCTATCTCAATCCGATATTAAGTGACGATGGATTTCATATTGATTTCGTGGGTCAATCCAGTACGGTCATCCGTAGTAAAGCGGATGCCGATAATTATTTGAAGCGATTAAATGCATTTCCGCTTTATGTAGATGAGAATATTGCACTGATCCGGAAAGGCATCAGCATGGGCATCTCGCAACCACCAGTGGTAGTGGAAGGTTTCAAGAGCAGTTACAACAATCATATTGTAGACACGGTAGAGAAGAGCATGTTCTACAAGCCATTCACTACGCGGCCGAATGCCATCAGTGAAGCAGACTGGGTACAATACCAGGAAAAAGGGAAGAAGGCAGTGAAGGAGATTGTGGTGCCGCAATATGTGCGGATCAGGAAATTCTTTGAAGAAGAGTATGTGACCAATACGCGTAAAACCCTTGGTGCTACTGCGTTTCCAGATGGACAACGATACTATCAGCAGCGGATCAACTATTTCACGACCACCAATATCAGTTACGAGGAAGTGTATCAAACGGGACTTCGGGAAGTGGCAAGGATTGAGGGAGAGATGGCCGAAGTGATGAAGGAAGTAGGGTTTAAGGGTAGTCTCAAGGAGTTCATTCAGCAGTTAAGAAATGATGATCGTTTTTACGTGACTACGCCAGAGGCATTGTTAAAAGAGGCATCTTTTATTGCCAAGAAAATCGATTGGACGCTTCCGAAGTTTTTCGGCAAGTTGCCCAGGCAACCTTATGGTGTGCAGCCTGTACCTGCTTTTCTTGCACCGGGATATACAGGTGGAAGATATTCGCCTGCGTCTATCGGAAGTGGCAGGGCAGGGGAGTATTGGGTGAACACTTACAATCTTCGGAGCAGGCCACTTTATGTGTTGGAATCACTGACGCTTCACGAGGCTGTACCTGGTCATCACTTACAGATGGCATTAAACCAGGAAGTGGAGAATGTACCTGCGTTTCGAAGGAATCTTTATTTGAGTGCTTACGGCGAAGGATGGGCATTGTATTGTGAATACCTTGGAACCGAGATGGGCTTTTTTAAAGATCCCTACAGCCGTTTCGGAAAATTGACATACGAAATGTGGCGGGCTTGCAGACTGGTGATTGATGTGGGTATTCATGCCAAGGGGTGGACGCAGCAGCAGGCGGTGGACTATCTGGCTGACCATACGGCACTGTCTATGCATGAGGTTAATACCGAAGTGGTGCGTTATATCGCCTGGCCCGGACAAGCAGTGTCCTACAAGATCGGGGAATTGAAAATCCGCGAGCTGCGGAAGAAAGCGGAAGCGGCCCTCGGCCCAAAATTTGATCTCCGCGCATTTCATGATATGATCTTGTCGCGCGGAACGGTCACACTCGGGATTCTGGAGCAAATGACCAACACTTTCATATTAGCTAATAGCAAATAGCTAATAGCTAGTAGCCAATAGCGCAACGCCCGCTGCGGTCATCACCAACAAGGTTATGATGCAGATGATATTGTGTATTCTCTTATTTGCATATTCACCCATCACCCGCTTGTTGTTACAGATGTGAAGGATGATCCCGATGAGTACGGGCGCGGTAACGCCGTATAACATCGCGGTGTAGATAAGCGCTTTAACAGGATTGATTCCTGCCAGATTAATACCCAGTGCTACCACAACAGAAATGATCAAGGCTACGTAGAATCCCGGCGCCTGGTGGAAGGTTTTGTTCAGTCCTTCCTTCCATCCAAAAGCTTCGCTGAACATATATGATAGTGAGCCCGCCAACACTGGAATAGCGAGAAGACCTGTACCAATTACGCCAACAGCAAATAGCAAATAAGCACCGTTACCTACAATGGGTTTCAATGCCAATGCGGCCTGATCAACGGTTTGCACATCGGTGATGCCTTTGGCATGCAGTTCAGTTCCACCAACGAGAATGATGAAGAAGCAGATGACATTAGAGAATACGATTCCAACGCGAACATCGGTGCGCATATCACTGATCAAGCTCTTATTCACGAAAACATTTTTCGATTCCACTTCTTCCACTTCCATAGAAGTCTGCCAGAAAAATAGATACGGCGATATCGTTGTACCAAGAATGGCGACGAGTATCCCGATATAATCTTTGTTCCAGCTGAAATCCGGAATGATTGTTTTTTTCAGTACTGTGGCCCAAGGGGTGTCAGATAGAAATGGAACGATGAGATAACAAAGTAACACCAGGCAGAGAAATTGAAGAATATTTGCAATTCTTCTGTAGTTGAATTTGATCAGTGAGAACAGCAAAAGGATAGAAAAGAATACGGAGAAAACCGATGGAGGAATGGAGGGAAGCAACAGATTACATACTGCACCCATTCCCGCGAGATCTGCACTGATATTCAGGATGATGGCCGGAGCGCTGAAGATGATCATGACCCACATGACCCATCGCGGATATTCTTTTTTCAACACTCCCGTCAATCCTTGCCTGGTCACGATGCCAATCCTTGCGCACATTTCCTGTATGGCGATCATCATGGGCATGGTCACAATGGCCGTCCAGAGGAAACTCAGGCCAAACATAGCGCCGGCCTGTGTATAGGTTGCAATGCCGGAGGGATCATCATCACTTGCGCCGGTAACGATGCCCGGACCTAGCGCCCGCTTAAGCCTTTGGAATCCATTCATCCCGTGGAAATTACGGAAAAAACGTTCTGGTGCTGGATGTTTCCCCCTCCAATTTGTATTTTGAGGATATGAAAAGGATCTTTCTCACTATTCTGCTGATCTTTAGTGTTGTGGCTTTGCAAGCCCAGGTGGTTTCCTACAAGGTGCCGCTCGTGAAACAACCAGTGGTGAAGTCGTTTCTCCTTCAGGATGTGAGCCTCAATGCACCCTCTCCTTTTTACAATGCCAGGCAGAAAGACCTGAATTACTTGTTGATGTTGAAGCCGGATCGGTTGTTGCATCGTTTTCATCTGTATGCAAAATTGCCCGTGAAGGATTCGGTATACAAAGGCTGGGAATCAGAAGGACTATCGGGTCATACCCTTGGCCATTATCTTTCTGCGGCATCGATGATGTATGTGTCAACGGGCAATGCGGAACTTAAAAAGCGGTTAGACTATATCGTTAGTGAACTCGTGCGTTGTCAGAAAGCGCGCAAAACAGGCTATATAGGCGCCATACCCGGTGAAGACACCATCTTCGCTAAAGTGAAACGGGGCGATATCAAATCATCCGGTTTCGATCTCAACGGCGGCTGGAGTCCATGGTATACGGTGCATAAGGTGATGGCCGGACTGGTTGATGTATACCAGTTCACCAATAATCCGCAGGCGCTGCAGGTGGTGAAGGGCATGGCCGACTGGACCTATGACATCGTGAATGGGTTGCCGGATTCAAGCCGGCAGAAAATGCTGAAATGTGAATATGGAGGGATGAACGATGTGCTCGCGCAGATTTATGCACTGACGGGTAAAAAGAAGTATCTCGATCTCTCCTATAAATTCTATGATTACTTCGTGATGGAATTGCTGGCGCAGCGTATCGATCCCCTGCCCGGAAAACATTCCAATACCAATGTGCCGAAAGCGATAGGGTCGGCCATGCAGTATGAATTGACCGGGAACAAAAGAGACAGTACGATCGCCTCGTTTTTCTGGGAGGTGATGACGGGAAAGCATAGTTATGTGATTGGTGGGAATAGTAATTACGAGTATTGCGGGGAAGAAGGGAAACTGAGTGATCGGTTGAGTGATAACACTTGTGAGACCTGCAATACATATAATATGTTGAAGCTCACTCGTCATCTCAATGCATGGGCTCCAGGTGCGCAGTATATGGATTACTATGAGCGCGCATTATATAATCATATCCTGGCGTCACAACATCCGGAGACGGGGATGATGTGCTATTTCGTTCCCTTGCGAATGGGTACACGTAAACAGTTCTCGGATTCATTCAACACATTTACCTGTTGTGTGGGTAGTGGCATTGAGAACCATAGTAAATACCAGGAGCAGATATATAATTACGATAACAATAATCTTTGGGTGAATCTTTTTATCCCATCAACGGTTAATTGGAAAGAGAAGGGAATGGTGATGACGATGAGCACGGCGTTTCCCGAAAGTGAACGCATGGTGTTGCGATTTGAACAGGCAAAGGTGGTGAAGGCAGGGATTAAGGTGCGGCAGCCATTCTGGCAAAAAGGAAGGCCACAAGTGGAGATGAATGGACAGCGGTTGCGGGTTGATGCCGGAGCAGATGGGTATTATTTAATCGATGGCGCATTTAAGAAAGGCGACAGCATAGTCATCACTACATCGATGGAGTTGTATACCGAGGCCATGCCGGATAATCCAAACAGAGTTGCATTTAAATACGGGCCATTGGTGCTGGCCGGCGTGTTGGGTGATACGATTCCCGATCCCGTGTTTGGCACGCCTGTTTTGTTGACGAGCAAGCGGGAGCCCATGGCGATCGCACGTCAGGATAAGGCAATGCCCACAGTGTTCAGAACTTATGATGTAGGGAAGCCTTTTGATGTGACGCTGAAGCCATTCTATAAAGTGTACAACGAATATTATTCAGTGTATTGGGATTTCTTCAGTCAGGCAGATTGGACGGCCAAGCAAAAAGAATATGAGGCCGAGAAGCGCGCGCAGCAGTTACTGGAAGAAAAGACAATTGATTATCTGCGAATTGGCGAGATGCAACCCGAGCGGGACCATAAACTGAAAGCTACTGAAAGATCATATGTAGATGACGCGTTGGGAAGGAAGGGTAGAGAGGCGAGGGCGGATCATTATTTCGAGTTTGAGATGCGCGTGAACAAGGGACAGGATAATGCACTCGTGCTTACCTACATCGGTGATGACAAAGACCGGAAGTTCGACATCCTGGTAGATGGAAAAAAGATTGCAACCGTGGAATGGCCCGGTGGCAAGACGGGGAAGTTTTATGATCATACCTACCAGATACCAGGCGCCGTGACTTTGGAGAAAGAGGTAGTCACGGTGCGCATTGCTGCCAACTATGGAAAGACCGCGGGTAGGGTGTTTGGGGTGAGGACGATTAAATACTAGGGAGTAGGGTGAGGGAGCGAGGTTTAACCCAACTTGTATTACTAAGAAAAAAGCGAAAATTCAAATATGCTAATATTATTTGAGTTTTATTTAAGTTTAAGTTTACTCTTATGTTTGAAAAACTGAATATGTTTCATTTTTAACAAATGTTTTTAAAATGATGATTTAAACCATAATATAGTAAAAATTTTATAATTTATGAAAACATCAGCGAGAATATGCGCAAGCATCCTTTGTTTTTTATTAGTCACATTTACCATTACATCTTGCAAGAAAGAAGCCTTTGATAAGACTGAGTCTGGCTTTAACTATTTTCAAAACGAGACTAAAAAATGGTATGCGGTTGTAGAGGGTCAGTTATCTGATACTGTCAAATCATTGACTAAAGCTAAGGTGCAATCCTTGGATTTTAGTAATGGGATTAAAGTTCAAACTTCGAAAAACGAGTGTGAAATTATTCTTATTAGAACTGATTGGAGTGACGAAAAACTGAGTGAATACCTATCGTTTGCAATAGTAGCTGGTACTTATAAGTCGATTGGATATCTAAGAGTAACCAAAGGAGGTTTCGAATTCGAGCGTAGAAACTTGCAGCAGTATTTTAAGAATAAAAGGCTTGATGAGGGGTTTAAGTTAGCAGTATATGGATTGACAAAGCGGCATTTTTCAACTTATGTTGGACTGAAGGATGGCGGAATTAAAAGTATTGTCGCTCGGAAAGGTGCAAGATTTTCTTCAGAACGATTTGATGCCTCAAGCTCTACTGGTTGTATAGATTGGTTTTGGGTGACAACATACACGTTCCCAGATGGAACACAGTATGAAGAAGAATATTATATTGGCACAACATGTAGTGGAGGTGACTGCCAACTTAGTGATCCGAACGGACAAAATATGGAGTGTGTTAATCCTGATCCTATTGGCGGTAACAATTATGGCAATGAAAATTTTGATCTAGTTTTTGATATATGTTATAAGAGCTTCAGATTTCAAAAATTCATTGATGTAGATGGGTCTACAAATAAAGGTGGGTGGCAAGTGTGTGGAGTTAGAAATATCCGGATGCAAGTTGTAAATACTCAGACTGGCGAATACGTGCTATTGGCTTTGCCCACGATGTACTTTGGGTTACCTGTAATAAGAGACAATGGTGATTTTTATTCCCCTAGTACGGCTTCAAGTATCTCGTCAGCAGCTGTGGAGTATGCGGAGCAGAAAGTAATGCAATATTATCATTCTACTGGGATAATTGATGTCCCTCATCTAACTGAATACTATCGTAAAAAAATTGACGAATACATGAAGTCAAACGGAGGAAAGGCTACTTTACAGCCTGGAACTTATGATTCACCTGTGCCAGTAACTGACGCTATTTATAGCGGTATTTTTGGTATAAACTGTTTGTAAAAGGCTTATGCGACTTCATTTGCTGATTACATGCGTAATACTAAATTTTGATTTAATGGGGCAAGTAGTTGAGTTTCAACCTAATGGTATTACGTCATTATCATTAGGTGATAACCTTAATAACGTTGATTTGATTGAGTATGTGAAAGTTAAGTCTGATGAAAATCATTACTTATGGTTTGTCGATCACTACGATTATTATTTTGTTAATACCAAAGTTTGTTTTGATTTTGGGATAACAATTGATTCACTTTTTATTGCCACTGATAAATTGGGTAAAATTGTAGGTATAATTATTATTTCTAATCGAAATACAATGGAAATATTTCAGAACCTTCGAGATTTTTATGGTGAACCTTCAATCAACTCGTTTTCATCTATCGAGAAACAAAATGCGAATAAGAAATGGTTTTGGAAAGTTGAAAATCGTTATTCCTTGATTTATCGGGAAACCGGAAATTGTAAAAGGCAAGAAGTTTTATATGTTGTTTCCGAGTCTGATTTACATATGCCTGGTGTAACTATCAATAATTGATTATTTTGACCTTCTTGCGCAGAAAGAAACATTGTTAAAGTAAAAGATTGGACATTATTTCATGCCCTAAAATGCAACTTTATTCATGAGTAAAAGTATGCCGAGGCACGAATAATGTTTGTGGTCAACTATTATTTGTCGATAATAAAAAAATGAAGTAAAAGCTAATTTCAATCAAAATCGATACTACAAAACTGTTCATCTAAAGGATTTTATGTTTACGCTTACTTCAAAAGAGGTTGCAAACTTGAGGTGCCAAATTGGCACCTCAAGTTGGGGTGGTAAGCGATACATTCCAATGGTATTTACTGAGCAAGGAGTGGCTATGTTATCCAGTGTCCTGAGAAGTAGTACTGCTATTCAGGTAAACATCAACATCATTCGGGTCTTTACCAAACTCCGTGAGTATGCGCTTACGCATAAGGACATCTTGATGAAACTGGTACAGTTGGGAAAAGAGGTTAATCTTAATAACCGGAAAACAGAAACCAATACCCAGGATATTTTGAATATTTTTTCTGTACTTAAAGAGTTGGTTGCAAAGGAGGCTAAACCCGCGCCAAGAAAACGCATTGGGTTTCGAAGGAATAATGAGCTGGATTAATTTGTATACTAAACCTTTGTATGTACGTTTTTAGTTGTGAAAAACGATTTGAAGAAAAACCACAGAATGTAAATCCCACTTGCAAAATAGATTATCTTAATTCCCGTTGGAACAGATTCTTCCTGTCTTCTTTCATTCATCCAAAGAATTACGAACAACAAGGCTATTGCTGCGAGGACATTTTTAAGGTTAAATAGTTTTTTCATGGTGTATAATGGTTAGGCATGATGTTTTTAAATTAGAAATTAATTGCCACATTTGCAAATTCTTTCATTAACTAATTGGCATAAAAAAAGGCGCCGAAGCGCCTTTTTTTATGCTTTGTATCCCCATCCTTTCATGATGGCGATGTTCTCTTTCATACATTCCAATGGCATTTTGCCCTGGTAGGATTCCTGTTCAATGATGAACTGGTTGGGACCGCCAGCCTTAACGGCAATGGCAAGAACGTCCTTCACCGGAACAATTCCTTTGCCCAGGATGGTGCTCTCGTATTTCTCGTGACCGGTGCCTCCAGCTGACGCAATCTCATCCTTGATATGCCATGATTCAAACCTCCCGGGATACTTGGTTACGATGTCAACGGCATTGGCACCACCATTGTACATGTTGCCGATATCCAATTGCTGCATCACCAGCTTAGGATCGGTTTCTCCGAGCATAATATCATAAACGGTACGATCACCGAGTTTTTGACTGAACTCGAAATCATGGTTGTGGTAGCCGAACTTCATGCCCGACTTCTGGCAGAGTTCTCCATTCTTATTGAAGACTTCCATAAAACCTTTCAGTGTGTCTGCGTCTTTACGCTTGCCTTCTTCCAACCATGGACTAATCACAAACTGCTGGCCACAGGTGGCAGCATCTTCAATCGTATACTTCCATGCATCGGTAAAATCTTTCTTCGTTGCATCCCAATGCTGCGAATTGAAAACGGTATGTCCACTTGGCATTTTCATGCCCAGGTCATCCAGGATCTTCTTAAATTCTTTGGCGCCATAGCCATAAAACTTGCGATTATTGTAGTTGGCATGCTCAACATAGCGGTAACCCATACCCGAAAGTTGCTTTAAGGTTCCCAGTGGGTCTTTTGTCATATCCTCTCTGATAGAGTATAACTGAAGACCAACCAATTTTTTGGGATAGTTCGGTCCGGCTTTCAGGAAGTCCGGAAGTGCGAGGGTGCCTGCTACTGCCAGGGCGCTCGTTTTAAGGAATTGTCGTCTGATCATTGCAATCGCATTTTTTTCAAGTTAAGGATTTTGGGTTAAATTAGGATATGCGACAGCTACTCCTCACAACAATAGTTCTGGCTGCCTTAGCAGCAACGCCTTCCACCTTCCACCTTCCACCTTCCACCTCCGCCCAAGGTGCCTGGCAGGCCATTAAGGATGATATGGTGATTACCATGATTATCGCGGACGATTACCTCGCATCCGCGCGTTACGACCTGAAAAACAAGAAGTTCTATGGAACACATGGGGGCCGTATCACTTCTTACAACGCCGGTATTCAAGGTGTTACGGAGTTTGACTCCGAGCATAAGGAAACCGTAGGCAAGCCATTTGCCATGACCATGACCATCAAGGGCGATGTGATGAAATGTACCTTTAACGGCATTACCCTTGATTTCAAGCGACTGGATGACGGAACTAAGAACCTGACCGGCAACTGGCGCATCACCCAAAGAGCAGGAGCGGATGGTAAACTGGCAGCTATTCATACGAGCGGACCTCGTAAGACCATCAAAATCCTTTCCTCCACCTGCTTTCAGTGGGCGGCGATCAATACAGAAACAGGTGAGTTTTTTGGTACGGGTGGCGGGAACTATGGTTTCGTTAATGGCAATTACACTGAGAATATTGAATTCTTCTCCCGCGACAGCACCCGTGTTGGGGTGTCATTGACATTCGATGGTAAGCTGGAAGGCAAGGACTGGTTTCATTCCGGGAAGAGTTCCAGAGGCGATGCTATTAATGAAGTATGGAGCCGTTTCTAAAGCAAGTGAGAAGTTAAAGGGAGAAGTGCGAAGTGAGTGCGGAATCTCGCATTAAACTTCGCACTTCTCCCTTCATCTTCTCCCTTTACTTAAGCGCGATCGCCAACTCATCCAGCTGCTTCTGATCAATAGAAGCCGGAGCGTCCAACATCACATCGCGGCCGCTATTGTTTTTCGGGAAGGCGATGAAATCACGAATGCTTTCGCTGCCGCCGAGAATGGCACAAAGACGATCAAAGCCAAAGGCAATGCCTCCATGCGGTGGTGCACCGTATTCAAATGCCCCAAGCAAGAATCCAAATTTATGCAGGGCCTCTTCCTTGGTCATGCCCAAGGCGTCAAACATTTTCTCCTGCAGCTCGCGCTGGAAGATCCTTATCGATCCACCACCAATTTCATTACCATTCAACACCATATCATAGGCGTTGGCTTTGATCTGCGCATATGGATGCTTCAGGTAGTCGGCGGCGTTAGGAATGGAAGGATCATTGTTGATCATCACACTGATATGATCCGGCTTTGGGGATGTGAACGGATGATGCCTGGCAACCCATCGATTCTCTTCTTCGGCATATTCAAACAGCGGGAAGTCCAGCACCCACAGTAATTTAAACTCTTCCTTCTTTCGCAGTCCCAGCCTTTCGCCCATCTCCAAACGCAGCTCACTGGTTGCTTTACGCGTGCGTTCTTCCAGTCCGGCCAGTACAAAAACCATATCGCCTTTCTGAGCGCCTGCCGCTTCAACAATGGCGCGAAGTTGATCCTCCGTAAAGAACTTATCTACGCTACTCTTCACGCTGCCATCGGGATTGTAACGAATATAGACCAGGCCCTTCATGCCGATCTGCGGCCGTTTCACCCACTCTGTCAATTCATCCACTTGCTTCCGTGTGTATTCTGCAACACCAGGAACCGCAATGGCTAACACTGTTTCTGCATCGTTGAAAACAGGGAAGTCTACACCGTTCAGCAACTCACCCGTGGCGGTGATCTTACCGTCAAGGGTAAACGCAGATTTGATGTTGAGGATCTTCATCCCGAAACGGATATCGGGCTTGTCGTTACCAAACTGCCACATTGCCTGCTCCCAGCTCATCCGCTCCACGGCTTCGGTATAGTCAATGCCTTTCACTGCTTTGAAGATGTGCTTGATCATCCCTTCAAACATATTCAGGATGTCTTCCTGCTGCACAAAACTCATCTCACAATCGATCTGTGTAAACTCAGGCTGCCGGTCTGCCCTGAGGTCCTCATCGCGGAAGCATTTCACTACCTGGTAGTATCTGTCGTACCCGCTCACCATCAGCAGTTGCTTGAAGGTCTGCGGACTCTGCGGCAGCGCGTAGAACTGACCCTGGTTCATGCGCGAAGGCACCACGAAATCACGCGCACCTTCAGGGGTTGATTTGATCAGGAAAGGTGTTTCGATGTCCATGAAATTATTCTTATGGAGATAGTTGCGTGCGGCGCGGTTCACAGAATAGCGCAGTTCAAGATTTCTTTTCACAGCATTGCGGCGCAGATCGAGATAACGGTATTTCATCCGCAGGTCATCGCCCCCATCGGTATCATCCTGGATGGTGAAGGGTGGCACGGCGGATTTATTCAATATGGTAAAACTGCTGACGGTGATCTCGATATCACCGGTGGGCAGGTTGGGGTTCTTGTTGCTGCGTTCTATAACGGTGCCGACTACCTGCAGTACGTACTCCCGGCCCAGCGGGTTGCTATCCAGCTGCGCATTCAGGGCCTCTGAAAAAACGACCTGCGTGATACCATAACGGTCACGCATATCCACAAATGTCATGGCGCCAAATTTGCGAACGGTTTGCACCCATCCGGCAAGGGTTACTTCTTTTCCTTTATCTGCTGCTCTCAGTTCTCCGCAAGTATGTGAACGATACATCGTTATGGGTTATTGGTTATTTGTTATTTTTTAGGATTTGTTTTCAAGTTCTTTTTCCAGGATCTCGTTGGT
>JBKCVJ010000186.1:0-27726 GCA_046317915.1 Sphingobacteriales bacterium | reverse complement strand
CTTAAGCAGAATCCTGGATTCTAATAAAAGAATAGTTCTTACATTTTCAAAGGGGCAGCGGTTACGCTGCCTCTTTTTTTTTACATTGTACTCCATTTTGTAAATGCATTGAACATGAGAATTTTGATGGTGTGCTTGTGCGTGATCTTGCTTGCCTGTAATGCCAGGAAAACAGTATTCAGACAGTTGGACGCCTCAGATACGGGAATAGATTTCAGCAATACGATCATACAAACAGACTCCATCAACATCATTGACCAGGAGAATGTGTATAATGGCGGCGGTGTAGCTACCGGAGACTTCAACAATGACGGCCTGCAGGATCTTTATTTTACCGGCAACCTGGTACCCAGTAAACTCTATTTGAATAAAGGCAAACTGAAGTTCACGGATGTCAGTACCATTGCAGGTGTAGAAACCAAAGGCAGATGGGCCCGTGGTGTAGCTACTGTGGATATCAATAACGATGGTCTTCTGGATATTTATGTTTGCGCTACGCTGAAGAAGAAACCCGAGGACCGTGAAAATCTTTTGTATGTCAATCAAGGGTTGAACAAAGAAGGCATTCCAACTTTCAAAGAGATGGCAAAAGAATATGGGTTGGCAGATAATGGTCAGTCTACCATGGCCGCATTCTTCGACTATGATAATGATGGTGACCTGGATTGTTACATCGCTACCAATGAAATTGTTGACGGTGATTTCCCCAATAGGTTCAGGCCCATCATCAATGACGGAACACATGCTAATACGGATAGGTTGTATCGAAACGATTGGAATGATTCACTCAAGCATCCGGTGTTTATCAATGTATCTAAAGAGGCTGGGATCACTTGGGAAGGGTATGCACACGGCCTGAATATCTGCGACATCAACCAGGATGGCTGGAAGGATATTTATGTCAGCAATGACTATATCTCCGGGAATGAACTGTATATCAACAACAGAAATGGAACCTTCACCAATAAAGTATATGACTATTTAAAACACTCCTCTGCAAATGCGATGGGGAACGATGTGATAGACGTGAACAACGATGGCTTGTCTGACATCATTGAGTTGGATATGAATCCGGAAGATAACTACCGGAAAAAAATGATGATGAATCCAAACAGTTATCAAACCTATCAGAATACAGATTATTTCAGTTACCCTTATCAGTATGTACGGAATGCATTACAGATCAACCTCGGTAATGCCATCGGTGTAAATGATTCCATTAAACATCCGGTATTTGCGGAAACATCATACTTCTCTGGTATTGCGGAAACCGACTGGAGCTGGACGCCATCCGTAGCGGATTTCGATAATGATGGATTGCGGGATATCATTATCTCCAACGGCTTCCCCAAAGATGTAACGGACCATGATTTTGTAGCGTATAGAGATGAAGCCTTTATGGTTGCGTCAAAGAAGCAATTGCTCGATCAGATCCCGGAAGTGAAAATCAATAACTACGCGTTCAGAAATACCGGCGGTGCCAAATTTGAGAATACAACTCTTACATGGGGATTTGAAACCCCTTCCTTCACCAATGGAGCGATCTATGTTGACCTCGATAATGATGGCGACCTTGATTATGTGTGCAATAACATCAACGACAAAGCATTTGTATATCAGAACACATTGAATGATAAAGAAGAGACCAAGGCTAATTTTATCAAAGTGAAATTGAAAGGGGACACCCAAAACATCAACGGTTTAGGTGCCTGGGTGGAGTTGTATGCAGACAGCATGAAACAGGTGTATGAAAACTCGCCATACAGAGGTTATCTCTCTACGGTTGACGATATCATTCATTTTGGATTAGGGAAAGCGGGAAAGATTGATTCCTTGATCGTCAAATGGCCTAATGGAAAAATGCAGACCATCAAACAACCCAAGATGAATGTATTGCTGACGGTATCTCATTCAGCAGCGGACCAGACATATAGCTGGAATCTGAGTGTAATAGATACTTCCGCATATTTCCGGGAAGTAACGGGACTCGTTGATTTTGTACAGCAGGAAAAGGATTTCATCGATTTCAATATTCAGAAACTCATTCCACACAAGATGTCCCAGTTTGGTCCTGCACTGGCCGGAGGAGATATCAATGGAGATGGGCTGGATGATGTGATTGCCGGGGGATCTAAAGGGAATAGCCCTTATGCTTTTTTACAACAGAAGAACGGAGCCTTTGTCAAAAAGAAAATGATGACAGACGGGCTTGAAGTGACCAAACAGACCGAGGATATGGGACTGTTGCTGATGGATGCTGATCGGGATGGAGACCTGGATGTTTATGTGGCTTCAGGTAGTTACGAGAACTTACCTTATACACCGATGCATCGGGATTGGATCTACATCAATGATGGCAAGGGAAATTTCACACCGGATACTACAGGACTGCCGATCAACTATACCAGTAAGAGTTGTGTGAAAGCGGCAGATATTGACCAGGATGGGGATCTGGATCTTTTCCTGGGTGGGCGCGTTTATCCAGGTTCCTGGCCCAAGCCTGTCAGCAGTTTTATTTATCGCAATGATTCAAAGGACGGGAAGATCAGGTTCACGGATGTTACGGCTGATGTTGCGCCTACATTGAAAGACCTCGGGTTGGTATGTGATGCCATATGGACAGACACCGATAATGATGGTTGGAAAGACCTGGTCCTGGCGGGAGAGTTCATGCCTATTACGGTTCTGCACAATGAAAAAGGAAAATTGAAAGATATCACCGCGGCCACCGGTATATCAAATTACAAAGGTTGGTGGAACAGTCTTGCCGCCGGTGATTTTGACAATGACGGCGATATTGATTACATCGCCGGAAATCTGGGCCTGAATACTTTTTACAAAGCCACTGAGCAGGAGCCAATGGTTGTGCTGGCAAAGGATTTCGACAAGAATGGTTCCTATGATGCGATTCCGGGTGTATACATTAAAGATGTGGCTAACGGTAGTCGAAAATTGTTTCCCGCGCAAACGCGGGATGATATGATCAAACAGATCATCGGCTTCAGGCAGAAATTTCCGGCCTATAAACCCTTTGCAAAGGCTACGCTCAAAGAGATGTTCACAGCGGAAGAGATGAAGGATGCGATGGAATTTACGGCCAACTACATGCAATCTGCGTTTATCCGTAACGATGGCAAAGGGAAGTTCAGTCTGCAGCCCCTGCCTGCCATGGCACAGTGGTCAATGATCAATGGCATTACGGTTGACGATGTAAACAATGACGGTAACCTGGACGTACTGGCGTCAACCAATGACTATGGAACAGAAGTAACGGTAGGCCGATATGATGCGTTAAATGGCCTTGTATTGTTAGGCGATGGGAACGGAAACTTTACGCCTGCGTCTATGATGCAATCAGGTATTTATTTACCTGCGGATGGCAAAGCCATGATCAGGATCATGCAGCCAAAAGGAAATTATCTTTTACTTGCAAGCCAGAATAAGGGTGCGATGAAATCATGGATTCCAAGGGATCAGGAAAAGAATGTAAAGTTGTCAATGACAGATGACATTGTGGAACTCACCCTTCAGAATGGAAAGAAAAGGAGGCAGGAAGTGTATCATGGCGATGGATTTTTATCTCAATCCTCACCCATGGTGAAGTGGAATGAGAAGGTGAAATCCATTGATGTGATCAATAACAAGAATCAAAAAAGAACACTAGAACCATAATTTTTCTGCTATGCGTTTGTTGACTGCTATCCTGCTTATCTTATTAGTAGCTTGTAATTCAAATCCCGATAAATCAGCATCAGGCGCCTTAGTAAAACGAGATGCGGATCTTGTTCATCAGTCTGTCAGGCGGTTGAATGATATCGTGATCTATGAAATATTTTCTCCGCCTGTGGCTTCCAGGGTGTATTCTTATTCCACATTGGCTTTGTATGAAGCGGGGCGATGGTCCGATACGAGCTATCCTTCACTGACCTCGCAATTGCGTGGATTCCCTGCAATACCTGCGCCTGATGCCGGAAAGAATTATGATTTCCAGGTGGCAGGTATAAAGGCTTTTTTCAGTGTGGTGAAGAAGCTCACCTTTACCAAAGACTCAAGCCGTGTAACAGAAGAAGCTGTACTTGCTAAGATGAAGGAGGGTATTTCAGATGAAGTGTATGAGGCTTCAGTGGCATATGGTGAGAAAGTCTCAGAGGCCATCTGGCAGCGTGCCACCAAGGATAACTATAAAGAGATCCAGGGTATGGCAAGGTATACACCGTCTGACAAGCCCGGGGAATGGAAGAATACTACTCCGGACTATCTGGATGCGGTGCAACCGTTCTGGAGCAAGATGGTGCCATTGGTGATGGACAGCTCCTCCCAGTTTAAGCCAGTGCGACCGCCAGCGTTCAGCACAGACAAGGGTTCCGCTTTCTATAAGGAAATGAAGGAAGTGTATGATACCACAAAGGTGCTTACAGACGAACAGAAAACGATCGCCAGATACTGGGATGATAATCCTGCAGCGGTGACATATAAAGGTCACATGATGTTTGCAAATAAGAAGCCCAGCCCCGGTGGGCACTGGATGAATATCACTGCATTGTCTTCCCAAAAAGTCAGGCATGACTGGATGCAGGCCTCACAAGCTTATGCGTTGGTTGCGGTTTCCATGTTTGATGCATTTATTTCCTGCTGGGATGAAAAGTACAGGAGTGCATACGTAAGGCCGGTAACGGCCATCAATGAAAACATGGACAAAAACTGGCAGCCATTTCTGCAAACGCCTCCTTTTCCTGAATACACCAGTGGGCATAGTGTTGCTTCGGCCACTATTGCGGCTATGTTGACGAAAATCTTCGGCGATAATTTCGCTTTTACGGACGATTATGAAGTGCCTTATGTTGGTATCAGCAGAAGCTTTCCTTCTTTCATCAAAGCTTCGGAAGAAGCCTGCATGAGCAGGTTATATGGAGGAATTCACTTCCGTTCTGCCATTATGAATGGAAGACAGCAAGGCAGGAATCTGGGCGCGTTCATCGTTGGAAAGGTAAAAACCAAGTAGTCTTTAATGACTGCAGCCGTTGATATTACAGGTCTTCGTTTTTTTAATTTCGCGGTAGTTCAACCAGTGTGCGGAAACGATCAACGCTATGGCCGGAATCAGAAAATAAAGAAACTGCTGGTGGAAGAATTGCTTTGCCACCAAACACAGGATACCTAGCGTAAAGAAGATCACCGGATATAATTTGTGGTGATGTTTTTTGTAGCCATGCCATAAAGAATACACCCCAATAGCCATTGCCAAGCCGATCATGAACAACTCAAAGGAGATGTTGTTAATGATATTGATTCCAAATAAGGGCAGGCTGGATAAAATCAGCGGCAGGATGGCACAATGAATCGCACAAGCCACCGAGGCTGCAATTCCCAAAGCATCATAGTTGATCCTGATCATAGCATGCAAATATACAGTATATTTGCAACAAAGTTGCATTTATGATGCGGATCAGGAAAATTTTCATACACGGGTATTAGCCATAACTTTGCATCAAATGAGTAAGAAAGCGATCTTTTATCTGGTTTTTTTTGCGGTTTTGGTGGTTGGTTTTTACCTCGTCATGTCGAAACTTACTGACATGGGCGAGCCTAAAATGCCGGCTTTAAACACGGTGCAATCTTTCTCCTTCACCCGTCAGGATGGCCAGCAGATTTCAGAAAAAGATGTAAAGGGTAAGACCTATGTTGCGGAGTTCTTCTTTACCACCTGCAAAGGTATTTGTCCGAAAATGAACCGGAATATGGTAAAGGTTTACCAGGCTTTAGGAAAAGAAAAGGATTTTCTCATTTTATCCCACACTGTTGATCCGGACACTGACACATTAGCCAGGATGAAACATTATGCGGACTCTCTGGGTGCTGATGTTAAAAACTGGTGGTTCCTTACCGGTCCTAAGGCAGACCTTTATAAAACAGCAAGGGAAAGCTATATACTGGACGATCCCAAGAACAGCAGTAAGAATATTTCCGAGCAGTTCCTGCACACCCAGTTCTTTGCTTTGGTGGATAAGACGGGGATTGTTCGAGGAATTTATGACGGCCTGAAACAAGACGAGATCCAACAACTGATCAGTGATTCACAAATGCTATTGAGCAAGTAAGATGAAAGATGCACTGGATATATTAAGGAGCAATCATCTGAGTAATACAGATTCCAGAAGGGAGATCCTTCAGGTGTTTCTTCGTAGTCGTTCGGCGCTGGCACATCACGATATCGAGAAAAAAACAGGCGAAAAATTTGACCGTGTTACGGTATACCGTACACTACAAACTTTTATCGATAAAGGCATTGTGCATACCATTCCAACTTCAGACAATGCAGTAAAATACGCGCTTTGCCGGGAGGAATGTTCTGAAGGTCACCATCATGATAATCACATTCATTTTGTCTGTGATTCCTGTGGAAACACAACTTGCCTTGATGAAACGGCCATTCCCCAAATCAAATTACCGCAAGGTTATCGTCAAGAGAAAGTTAATGTTATCGTGAACGGTGTATGTAAAACCTGTAAATCGAATTAGCATTTTTTTTGCAAATTCTCGATAATCAATGTATTAACTTAACATCACTGGAGTTAGTGCGTTCGGCATAAAACTATACCACTAAAATGGTATAGTTAAGCGTTGAAAACTCCCCTACATTCGTAAGACAAAATTGATCATATCTCCCTTCAGATAAAATAGCTACTAATCAGAGCCTTAACCAAAGTCCCGGTGTTTTTACGCCGGGGCGTTTTTATTTAATGCGGTAATGTGATAATGCGGCAATGTGCGACCTGCGACCTGCAACCTGCGACCTAATTAGACAGTTCTTGCCTTACAAAGTCCATCAGCGTTTTGATTTTCTCGGGAGAGAAATCAAATGATAGTCCCGCTGCTTTGTACAACTCTGGCAGTGTTTTCGTTCCACCAAGACTAAGTGCGTGAATGTAGTTGCTGATCGCTTTTTTCTTATCCTGCTTGTACTGCATCCACATGCCGATGGCGCCCAATTGTGCAATGCCATATTCGATGTAATAGAAAGGCACTTCAAACAAATGCAGTTGTCTTTGCCATCCAATATTCCGGTACGGCATCAGTCCGCTGTAGTTGATCGCGGAGGAGGAGAATTCATTCAGGATATTCATCCACGCTTCTGTTCTTTCCTGTACGGTGTGGTTGGCATTTTCATATATCCAATGCTGAAACTTATCGATGGTGGCGATCCATGGGAAGATGGTGATCACGCGCTCAAGATGATGTCTTTTTGCGCGCTTCAGGTCTTCTTCATTTGAAAAGAAAACATGCCAGTGATCCATCGTGAACAATTCCATAGCCATGCTGGCTACTTCGGCCATTTCTGTGGGGTACTCTTTGAATCCATTCAATGCCAGCGGATGAGCGAGAAAAGAATGCACCGCATGTCCACTTTCGTGAACCATGGTGGTTACATCACTCATTTGTCCGGCCGCATTCATGAAAATAAATGGCGCACCGCTTTCTGCTAACGGCATATTGTAGCCGCCGGGCGCCTTACCCTTTCTGCTTTCCAGATCAAGATGCTTGATGCTTTCCATCTTGCGGATACAATCAGCAAAGAAGGGATCCAGTTCATTCAGGCAGGCGATACTTTTGTTCAGCAGATCCTGACCACCGTCAAACGGTTGTAGGGGTTTAATGCCGATGGGTTCTGCTTCTGTATCCCAGGGCCTCAAACTATCCAGTTGTAGTTTTTCCTGATGGGCGTTGAAGATCTCGTCTACCAGCGGCATCACGTGTTGGGCAACCGCTTCGTGAAACTGCTCGCATTGCGCGGGAGTGTAATCGAACCGACCCATCTCCACGAATTTGTAGTCGCGGTAGTTTTCAAAACCTGCATTGACAGCAACCTGGTGTCTTTTCCGCACGAGATCAGTAAACAGATTATCCAGACTATCCTTATCCAGAAGTCTTCTGTCGTTGATCTTCCGATATACCTCCTCCCGTTTTGTACGGTCTGGATCTTCCAGATATTTAGCGGCCTGTTGCAGGGTGAACTCTTTTCCATCGATCTCAACCATCATCTTGCCTGCGATCTGTCCGTACTGTTGTTGAAGTACATTGATCTCAGCCTGAATGGGGATATTAGCTTCACGGAACAGTTCGATGTTCTTCTTTACATTTCGCAGATACGTGAAATAGGTATCCTGATCAAGCGAAGAGACAAAAGGAGAGTCTACCAGTTTCTTATTGAGGACATCACTATAAGGTTGAATTTGGGGCTGGATCTCCAGGTAGAAGAAATTGAAGGCTTCTTCCAGCTCCTTATTGGCGGTATCACAGGTCATACGGATCTGACGCCAGCAGGCATCTTCACTGACAACGGCTTCCAGCTCGTTAACGTCCTGCAACCATTTCTCTAACGCTTCAGCGTTGTTGATCTTTCGCTCTGATAGTTCTATGAAATGGGGTTCCAGTCCGGCCCAGTCGGTGATCACAAAATCAGCCGGCAGGTAATTTCTCCTCACCTTGCTGATGTCAGCAGTATGTTTCATGTGCTATTTCTTTTTCGCGGGCTTCTTTTCAGCAGCCTCTTCTCCTTCCGTTGATTCTTTCTTGGCGCGCGGTTTCTTGGCCGGCTTTATTTCTTCAGCAGTTTCCTCTGCAACGGCTACCGTTTCTTCCACCACCTCTTCTTCTTCTTCCAGTTCGGCAAGTTTGATCTCCACACCGGCAGCCTTGAGGATGCTGTACCAACGGACCATTTTTTTCATATCAGAATGGTAAACCCTCTCGAAATCGAGGTCTGGGAAAACCTCTTGAAAATAGGCCTTAACAGCTTTCGCGTCTTTTTCTTCAGGAAGCTTGCCTGCTTTTTTGTCCATCGACATAAATATCTCTGCAAGGTTCACATTGTCTGTAGTGGTATACACTTCGATGCTTTCCAGGTGGGAAAGGTTATGCAGACGGGAAGAAACGAATTTGGTGACTTTTTCATCCAACGCACGCACAACGGCTCCATCGGATTTGCTGGTTATGACTTCATACAATCCGGGGAGGCCGGTAACCGATACGATCTTTGAATATTCCATCCCCCAAAGATAAGATATTGAGATATCTTATCTTGTACGTGCCAAAACTTACGTCATGAGAAATGTCTTTTTAGCGTTCATGCTGCTGATCAGCATCGTCAGCGAGGCCCAGAAAAAATCAGAAGCTCCAAAAGAGCCGCCCAAGGAAACATATCCCTTGCAAAGCAGTAACCTGACAGGGTTACGAATTCGGAACGTTGGCCCGGCCATCGCTTCCGGAAGGATCGCTGACCTGGCGGTAAACCCGCAGAACCACAGCGAATACTATATTGCTGCAGCTTCGGGCGGCGTGTGGAAGACCACCAATGCTGGCACCACTTTTACGCCCATTTTTGACGGGCAGGGCTCTTATTCCATCGGATGCATCACCCTGGATCCGTCTAATTCCAACGTGGTTTGGGTGGGCACGGGAGAGAACAATAACCAACGGGCGGTGGCCTATGGAGATGGGGTGTATAAATCTGAGGACGGAGGCAAATCATGGAAGAACATGGGCCTGAAGACATCGGAACATATCGGCAGGATCGTGGTGGATCCAGAAGACGCCAATATCGTGTATGTGGCTGCTTATGGCCCGCTTTGGAGTTCCGGAGGTGAAAGAGGTATCTATAAAACAAAAGACGGCGGGAAGACCTGGGATCGCATCCTCAATGTGAGCGAGCACACGGGATTTTCCGAGATCCACATAGATCCAAGGAACAATAAGGTATTGTATGCAACAGCGCACCAGCGCCAAAGAAAGGTATTTACCTATGTCGGGGGCGGACCAGAATCTGGCCTTTACAAAAGCACGGACGCCGGCGCCACCTGGAACAAAATCACGAGTGGTCTGCCATCCGGGGACCTCGGACGATTTACCCTGGCCATCTCGCCCGTGAACCCTGATGTTCTGTATCTCATGGTGGAAGCAAGGGAAGGCGGTGGAACATTTATCAGCAAGGACCGCGGACAATCCTGGTCCAAGCAAAGCGGTACGCATACATCGGGCAACTATTATATGCGCTTGTTTTGCGATCCAAAGAACATCGATCGGCTCTATTCCATTGATACCTATATGATGGTGAGTAATGATGGAGGAAAATCATTTCAGTTACTGGGCGAAAAAAGCAAGCACGTAGACAATCATGCCATGTGGATCAATCCGGGCAATACGGATCATTACCTGATCGGTTGTGATGGCGGATTGTATGAAAGCTTTGATGCTGGTGCCAACTGGAACTTTAAGGCCAATCTTCCACTTACGCAGTTTTATAAAGTTGCTACAGATAACGCATATCCGTTTTACCATATCCATGGGGGTACGCAAGATAACAACTCACTAGGCGGACCATCCAGAACCATTAGTGCCAATGGAATCATGAATAGCGATTGGTATTTCACCAGCACGGGTGATGGATTTGAATCACAGGTTGACCAGAGTGATCCTACCATCATTTATGCACAATCACAGTATGGTGGATTGAGCAGATATGATAGAAAGACCGGTGAGAATTTTTCAATTCAGAAAGAGGAAAGTGCGGATGAACCCGCGTATCGATGGAATTGGGATGCACCGTTGGTGATATCTAAGTTTGATAACAAGCGGATCTATCATGCGGCCAATAAAGTATTCAGGAGTGATGACCGCGGCAACACCTGGAAGACCATCAGTCCGGATCTCAGCAGGCAGCTGGACAGGAACAAGATGGAAGTAATGGGCAGGGTTTGGAGCGTTGACGCCGTTGCGAAAAACCAGAGTACAGATATCTATGGGCAGATCACTACACTAACAGAATCACCCCTGGATCAGAACATGTTGTTTGCGGGTACCGATGATGGGGCGATGCACGTAACCACAAATGGCGGGACCTCATGGAATTCGCTGACCTGGCCTGCAGGCGTGCCTGCCAATGCGTATGTGTACCAGATGCTGGCATCACAACATGATAAGCAAACTGTTTACGCGATCTTTAACCAGCATCGGTATGGAGATTTTAAACCGTATATCTATCGCAGTAAGGATGCGGGTAAAACATGGACAGCCATTCACGCGAATCTTCCGGACAGAGGATCTGTGTATACCATTGCTGAAGACCATGTGAACGCTTCACTGCTCTTCACGGGAACTGAATTTGGATTATTCACGAGTATTGATGGCGGAGCACATTGGGTGCAATTGAAAGCCGGATTGCCTACCATTGCCATCAGGGATCTCGAGATCCAGAAAAGGGATAATGATCTGGTGATGGCATCCTTTGGACGAGGGTTTTATGTGCTCGATGATTACACGCCGCTTCGTCACATGAAAGTGGAGGATCTGCAGAAGCCTGCTGTGATCTATCCGGTGAAAGATGCGATGATGTTTATTCCAACGAATACGCTTGGCGTAAGAGGTAAAGGATTTCAGGGAGAAAGTTTTTATACAGCCAACAACCCACCCGTTGGTGCAGTGTTTACATACTATTTAAAAGATGATATCAAGACCCTGAAGAAGAAACGTCAGGAGAAAGAGGCAGAGGCGATCAAGAAGGGATTACCTGTTTATTATCCATCCATTGATTCCCTCCGTGCAGAAGACAACCAGGTTGAGCCATACATTCTGTTTACGATCAGGGATGAATCCGGTGCAGTGGTTCGTAGGCTGAAAGCGCCGGCCAGCAAGGGGTTGCAGCGTATTAACTGGGACTTCAGGTATGAATCTACGGGGCCGGTGAATTTCGCCAGCTTCGATGAGTCATTTGTGTTCAGCTCTCCTGACCAGGGCCATCGTGCGCTTCCGGGCAAGTACACCGTGAGCATGAGTAAGTTTGAAGACGGCCAAATTGCAGAGCTGGCTGGGCCGGTCAGCTTCAATTGTGTTGGATTGAATACAGGTTCATTCCCTATAGAAGACAAGAAGGCATTGCAGGCATTTACCAATAAGGTGGCTGAGCTGAGGCGTGTTGTGAGTGGTACGGAGCAATACAGAAGGGAACAGGAAAGCAAGATCAGGTATCTGAAAGCGGCGGTACAGAAAACACCGGCCGCACCAATGGAACTGAATATACAGATTCAGCAATTGGAGAACAGACTCAAGGCAGCTGGTGTTGCATTGAATGGAGATCCTTCTTTGGGCGGCAGGGAGTTTGAAACAGCTCCATCGATTAATGCAAGACTGGGCAGGATCACCTATGGTTTGTGGAATTCAACGGTGGCATTGCCTGTTTCATTTGAAGAAGGATACCAGGCAACGGAGAAAGCATTCAGGCCCGTGTATGGAGAAATAAAATCCATCGGTGAAGACATCAAAAAACTTGAAGCGCAGATGGAGAAGTATGCGGCGCCTTTTACTCCCGGTAGACTGCCGGATTTTAAATAGTATGTGCCCCTTGTGAAAGTGAGAAGATAAAGGGAGAAGTGCGAAGAAGGCTTCGCACTTCTCCCTTCATCTTCTCACTTACTTCAGAAGCAGTTCCTTAAACGCGAGAGAGTCTCCACTGAACACATTGAAATCAACAGGTGTAGTGATGCCGTTTACGCGGCCTTTTTCTGAGTGCTGCCACATGATCCAGTTGCGCGTTATGCGTGGTCGGTTGCGCTGGATATAATGTGCCACCCAAAGCGGATAGTCATCGAAATCCTCCCCCAACACCCGATCATAAAAATCTGCACCAGTATATATGATCGGCCGCACATGATAATGGGATTCGATGGTCTGCAGAAAATCACGAACCCGTTTATTGACATCTTCTTTACGCACGCCATAGGTTTCTTCCACATCCAGCACAGGAGGAAGATCGCCCGGCTCAAGTTTTACGGTGCGGATAAAATTGTGCGCCTGTTGCACGCCACTTTTTGTAGCAAGAAAAAAATGATATGCTCCTCTTGTGATACCGGCTTCTTTGGCTTTGCGCCAGTTGCGGCGATATTGCCAATCAACATTGCTGAGTCCTTCCGAGGCCTTGATCACGGCAAAGCCCAGCTTCACATCCTTCACTTCCATTTTCCGCACTTCTTCCCATGAGATCACGCTCTGGTGATGGGAAACGTCAATACCATGGATCTTATAATCGATGGGTAATGCAATGCCAAATCCGGGATAGTGTGCAAACCCTGCCTGTTTTTCCATCCACCAGAAGTAAAGGAAATATCCACCCAATCCCATCATTAGGATAAATGCAAGAGCGAGAAGGATCTTATTTGGAATTTTTTTCTTTTTGCGCGCGGACATGGGCCGGTATGGGACTGCAAATTAGGTTATTTCATGATCCTTTGCACGTAGTTTACTGAAGCTGATTTAACGCGGACAAAATAGATGCCTTGGGACCATGATGCAGAAGGGATAAGGATCAATTCATTTCCCGCTGGAAGACTTGCATTGTTTTTAAACAGCAGTTGGCCAGCAGCATTGTGTATGGTGATCTGCGCCGATGGGTCTGCGAAATTTGCCAGTAAGATTGAGAACTGTCCACCCACCGGATTCGGGAATACTTTGATGGTTTGTTCGCTGTATGAATCATCGTCCCGCAATACCTTATTCTTTGCAGAAACGAGTTTGAGCATGGGATCAAAAATGACGGTATCCGGAATGAATCCAAGTTGAAGGATCTCCGTTTGTCCGGACCGGTTATGATCTATCACCACTATTGTATCTCTAGTGCTGTTCTTAAACTGGACAGGGACGGGCATTTCAAAGAAACTCACTGAAGGATGCGAGGTTGTTTGGTTGAGTTTAAGTTGAACGCGGGAAGTGCCAAGCGGAAGCCATCTGACTTCGTACTGAGGATATCCTTCACCATAGATCCAGTCTTTGAAAAATTCATCAAGAGAAATGCCAGCTTCTTTTTCTAAATTTCGTTTGAGATCTGTTGTCCTGGCAAAACCATAAGCAATGGCCGGATCGTTTAAATATGATCTGACGCCGCGGTAGAATTTTTCTTCGCCCAGTTTCCATTTCAACATTTGTAAAGCCCATCCGCCTTTAAGGTAGCTGAGCCTATAATTAAATATCCTGCTTGGATTTGTGGTATCATTCACGAAAACAGAACCACCTGGTTGTTCGGTAATTACGCCAAGATCTCCCCGGTACCTGGAAAGAAGGCTTGCTTGCGATTCTACAGTTTCGTAGTACATATACACACTGAATATTGCGAAACCCTCATTCAGCCATATGTCTTGCCATGAGCCGCATGTGAGTTTATCTCCAAACCATTGGTGTGCCAGCTCATGGGTGATTAAGCCGTCATTGGTGCTTCCCATGAAGGAGTTTGTCTGGTGTTCCATGCCGCCTCCAAAACCTATTTGTGTATGCGCATACTTCTCCGTTCTGAAAGGATATGGACCAATCCGATCTTCCATGAGTCGCATGATGTACCGGGTGGTGGGAACTGATGCCTTCCATGCAGCGGCAGCTTCAGGGTACACATATTGTTCCAGCGGCAAGACCTTACCAGATAGCTGGATGGTATCCTGCTGAATTTCATAGTTTGTGGCAGCTAATGCTATTAAGTAGCTAGCGATAGGGTATCGATGTTTCCACCACACGGTACGTTTACCGTTGGAAACAGTTTCTTGTAATAGTCTTCCATTAAATGAAGCGAAGGATTGTTCCGGAGTAACAATTACGGCGTCAATGGAGTCGGCCTTATCATCGAGTCCATTTCTGCAGGGCCACCAATCTTTGGAACCGTATGGTTCACTGAGGGTCCAGATGATCGGAACACCCGCATGACTGTTCTGGGTAAAACTTCCGAAACCGGACACAGGTGGCACACCACTATAGAAAATGGTGATGGAATCCCTCGCGCCATTGGACAAGAGTGAAGGGAATAAAATATCTACGGTTTGATTACCTGCACGAGAGAAGGTGATGGGTGTACCATGGTACAGTACACTATCTACCTTGAGCGCGTCTGCCAGGTCAAAACGGATAGAACTGGCAGAGCCGTTGATGGTGAAACTGGGTGTTACCTGCCCTATGATAAACCGCACTGAAGGATTGATCTCCCAGTAAAACCGGTAGTGTTGAACCGTGAAATTGGAAGAAGCCCCGCTGGTTTCTTTTAAACCAAATGCCTTCATCGCTCTTTGCTGCTCAAATTCAGCAATAGACTTCATGTCTGACTGCGCCTGGGCAACAGAGACGGCCAAACAGATAAAAAGAGCAGCCAGTAATCGCATAGATATAAAGTTCGGAAGCTTATGCTTATAACGCCAGATGGAATCATTAATTTTATCCTTCCGCATGTCCCGGATTAATATTACCGATACCATCAATCTCCTTTCTAAGCTGACGCTCCGCCGCGCATGGAATGCTGCCAAGGTGTTGGGCAGTTTTTATATGAGCCGCCTCACCGGCAAGCCCGTACAATGGGGGTATCCCGTGTCTATTTCTTTTGAACCCACCACATCCTGCAACCTTCGTTGCCCGGAATGCCCCAGCGGTCTGCGCGCATTCACCAGGCCTACCGGCATGCTGGAAAACCAGTTTTTCCGGCAGACGATCGATGAAATGCATAAGGAACTGCTCTACCTCATCTTCTATTTTCAGGGGGAACCCTACCTGAATCCGGCGTTTCTGGACATGGTGCAGTATGCGGCTTCCAGGAAAATTTATACCGCAACTTCCACCAATGCCCACTACCTGACTGATGAAAATGCGCGGAAAACGGTGGAGAGCGGGCTCGACAGGCTTATTATCTCTATTGATGGCACTACGCAGGAGGTTTATGAGCAGTACCGAGTGGGCGGCCGCCTTGACAAGGTCCTTGCAGGGGCAAAGAACATCGTCAAATGGAAAAAAACACTCAACAGCAGCAAGCCCTTTGTGGTTTTCCAGTTCCTGGTGGTGAAGCCCAATGAACACCAGATTGACGATGTAAAGCAGCTCGCCAAAGAAGTTGGTGTTGATGATGTCTGGTTTAAGACCGCCCAGATCTATGATTATGAAAAAGATCCCAATCAGCTGATCCCTACTATCGATAAGTATTCAAGGTACAAGAAAAAGGGAGATGTGTACGAGCCGAAGAATAAACTCGCCAATCATTGCTGGAAGCTATGGCACGCCAATGTGATCACCTGGGACGGACTGGTGGTGCCCTGTTGTTTTGATAAAGATGCGCAACACCAGCTCGGCAACCTTAAGGAGATGAGTTTTCGCGAGACCTGGAACAATGAGTCATACAAGATGTTCCGCAAACAATTGATGAATAGCCGGAAAAACATTGATATTTGTTCAAATTGTAGTGAAGGCACGAGAGTTTGGGGGTAATTGCTATTTGCTAGTGGCTAGTGGCGGCCAGTTAGATGTTATTAGGTTATTTGTTATTTCAATAACCCAATAACCCAATAACCCAATAACCTAATAACCTAATAACCCAATAACCCAATAACATTATAACCTGCTCACTTGACAAGATTCAACCATAGAGTAAGGCAGATCATCCTGATGTTGATCATCGGCCTATTGGCCATCCTGATCATTAAAGAGCTGTACATCTTTGTGCCGGGGTTTTTGGGTGCTGTCACATTTTATATTTTAACCAGGGGCCTTTATTTCAAAGTCACCGAACGGAAAAAATGGAGTCCGAAGTGGACCGCCTTGCTGTTTATTATTGTTTCACTGATCGGTATTCTCCTGCCATTGTATTTCACCGTTCGGGTGATGTTGCCCAAGATCAATGAGGTATTTGGTCATACAGAGGAGTTAATGCAGGGCGTGCAGGAACTCAGTGCCAAAATTGCGGAGTACACCGGTACCCAGCTGCTGACGAAGGAGAACATGGGTGATGTGCAGAAAATGATCGGCAATTTTATCCCTACGTTTTTAAACAGCTCACTGACAATTCTTGGTAACCTCGCCATGATGTTCTTCATCCTGTACTTCATGTATGTGAATGGTAAATCGATGGAATCCCGCATCAAACATTTCATCCCGCTTCATCAGGACAGCATTGATAAACTGGCCAGTGAAACCATGAATATGGTGCGCGCAAATGCCATCGGTATTCCATTGATCTCTATCATACAGGGGGTTACGGCTACGCTTGGCTACTGGATCTTTGGATTGTCTGACTGGGGACTTTGGGGATTCCTGACCGGTATCTTTGCGTTTTTCCCAGTGGTAGGAACCATGATCATCTGGCTGCCACTGGTAGTGTATCTGTATGCACAGGGAGCAAGCTGGCAGGCAACCGGCCTGATGATCTACAGCCTGGTGGTAACCGGCAATGTGGATTACCTGTCCCGGGTAACCCTGATGCGCAAGATCGGCGACGTTCATCCCCTGATCACCATTCTTGGGGTGATCGTTGGTTTGGGCCTTTTCGGATTTATGGGTTTTATATTCGGCCCTTTACTCTTATCTTATCTGATCTTACTCATTCGTATATACACCAGTGAATTTGTGGAAACCACCAGCCAACATTCCCAACCAAACGATTTGCATGAGCCTCGAGAAGGACATAAGCCAGCAGAACTTCCGTAATGAAAACCATAAAACGGTTGTAAATATCATCTACACCTATCATTGGATCACCGAAAAAATTCGTGGCCAGCTGGATGCGGAAGACCTTACCATGCAACAGTTCAATATTCTCCGCATTTTGAGGGGCAGTGATCCTGAACCTTTGTCAACTCTTCAGATCAGGGACCGGATGCTCGATAAAATGAGCGACACTTCCAGAATCGTGGACAGGCTGCTTGCGAAGGGACTTGCGTCAAAGAAGCCTTCCAAAACAGACAAGCGATTGGTGGAAGTGAAGATCACCGCCAAAGGGAAGGCCATCCTGGCCAAGCTGGATAAAAAGAATAAAGTGATGGATGACCTGATGTCTGAGTTGAATGAATCTGAAATGAAAACCCTGAGCAAGCTGTTAGACAAGCTCAGGAACTCTGCCGGAATGCTGTTGATGATGTTGATGCTGCTGGTTTCTTTCTCCCTTAGTGCACAGGAAAAAAAATATGAATTCCGGGCCGCCTGGGTGGCTACAGTAGATAATATCGATTGGCCCTCTAAAAAGGGCTTGCCGGTGGATTCCCAGAAGGCGGAATTTGTGCGCCTCGCAGATATGCACAAGATGAATGGCATGAATGCCCTCATAGTTCAGATCAGGCCAGCAACAGACGCGTTTTACCCTTCGCCTTATGAACCCTGGAGCGAATGGCTGACAGGGACCCAGGGCCAGCCACCAATGCCTTACTACGATCCCCTACAGTTCATGATCGAGGAAACCCACAAACGCGGTATGGAGTTTCATGCCTGGTGTAATCCTTACCGGGCAGATTACCTCATCGGCAAGACATCGATCTCCCCCTCCCATATCACCAAAGTGAGGCCAGAGTGGTTTCTGGAATATGGAGGCAAAAGGTATTTTGATCCCGGAAACAAGGCGGTGCAAGAGTATACGATCCAGGTGATCAAAGACGTGCTGGAAAGATATGATGTGGATGGGCTGCATTTCGACGACTATTTCTATCCTTACCGGATCGCGGGAAAAGAGTTTCCCGATGCGATATCTTATAGTACCTCTGGAACAACCCTCGCGCGTGACGACTGGCGGCGGAGTAATGTAGATTCTATCATTATAAGACTTCATCGCCTCATTCGTGCGGAGAAACCGGGTTGTAAGTTCGGTATTTCACCTTTTGGTGTTTGGCGGAACAGTGATAAGGATCCGATGGGTTCCAATACCAAGGCCGGACAAACCAATTACGATGACCTGTATGCCAATATTTTGTTATGGCTGAAAGAAGGTTGGATCGATTATGTGGCTCCGCAATTGTACTGGGAGTTTGGCCACCGTGCTGCACCTTATGAGGTGTTACTGGATTGGTGGAGCAAGAACACCTATGGCAGGCACTGTTACATTGGCTTGGGTATTTACCGGGCCGGAAGCAACGCTGCCTGGAGGGACACTACTTTATTGGCCCGTCAGATTGATGCTTTGCGGAACACGCCCAATATCCAGGGGGCGATCTATTTCAGCAGTAAGAGCTTTATCAATAATCCCAACGGCTGGAGCGAGATGCTCAGGACCAAGTACTATGCTGAGCCGGCGGAAACGCCTATTATGCCTTGGCTGAGTAAATAATGCGGCAATTTGGCAATGCGGCAATTTGGCAATGCGGCAATTTGCCAATGCGGAAATGCGGCAATGTAGGAAGGCGCGCCATGCGTAGCGGCGCGCCAGCAGTCACTCCGAGTGTTTCTGCGCAGGCCGGCAACGCACGGCCGCGCTTCCTACATTGCCGCATTGCCGCACTACCACATTGCCGCATTATTTTCCGTATTCCAACCGGTGCGCCACCTCATAGGTCCCCAGTCTGAACTTGATCGGAAGTCCCGTCCATTTCTCCAGTTTGTATTCCTGTACACAGAAGAAACCAGCAGGCATTGATTGTAATAGAAAGTAGGGGGAGGCTTTAGGGGTAGTCTGGGCTTGGGGCTTTGACTTGTATAGTGTGTCTGCGACCTTATTCTGGGTCCAGGTCAAATTTTTTTTAACATATTTTTTCTCCTGCGAATAGCCCGCCAGATGCAGTAAAATCAAGGCAATAAGAAGAATTGAACATCGTTGGATCTGAATCATCCCCACAATTGTTTTATATTTACGGCAAGATTTTTGTAGCTAGCGCGCGCTTTTCCCGAAAGTAGCTATTAGCTAATAGCTACTAGCTAATAAAGGTAGTTGATTATGGCACTCAGGCAGAGTTTACAGCAAAAGTTACTCCAAAAGCTCTCTCCCCAGCAGATTCAGCTCATGAAACTGCTGCAGGTGCCTACTGCCAATCTCGAAGAACGTATCAAGGAAGAACTGGAAGAGAATCCTGCCCTGGAGCAGGGGGAAGACGGGCATGATGAGTTTGATGAGATGAATGATGAGTTCACCGAGAAGGAAAAGGACGCTGAAGAATTTGAAGAGCCAGATGGATCGGAAGAAGATTATGACACTGTAGATATCAGTGAGTATGTGACGGAGGGGGATGATGACATCGCTGAATACAAATTGAAAGACGATAACTATCCGGAGATAGACGAAGGGCGTACCAGCCCCCACTCTGTAGAGACCAGTTTTCACGAGCAACTCCTGGAACAGCTTGGGATGCTCACCATTGATGAGCGCAAATTGCGGATCGCTGAACAGATCGTAGGTAGTATTGATGACGATGGATACCTGCGCCGCGAAACCACTTCTATTGTGGATGACCTTGCCTTTCGCCAAAACATAAACACAACCGTAGCTGAGATCGAAGAGCTGATCAAACAGATCCAGCAGTTTGATCCACCAGGCATCGCCGCCAGGGATCTCCAGGAATGCCTGCTGCTGCAGTTGTATCGCAAACAACTGCAAAATGACGATGAAGCCATCGATCAGGCCATCGATATCCTGCAGCACTATTTCGACGAGTTTACAAAAAAGCATTACGAGAAGATCCAGCGAGGATTGAACCTGTCGGACGAGGACCTGAGAGCTGCCATCAACCAGATCATTCGGCTAAGTCCCAAACCCGGGTCAAACCTCGGTGAGCTGAACAAGGCCGAGAACTATATCATCCCCGACTTTTTTATTTACAACAATGCCGGCAAGCTGGAGCTTTCGCTCAATTCAAAGAACGCGCCTGATCTCAGGATCAGTGAAGGCTATCGGGAGATGTTGAAGGAGTACGACCGTGGCGCTAAGAAAGATAAGCGCCAGAAAGAGGCAGTGCTCTTCATCAAGCAGAAGATAGATGCGGCCAAATGGTTCATTGATGCCATCAAACAGCGGCAGAATACGCTGTATGCCACCATGGAATCCATCATGAAACACCAGGAAGAATTCTTTCTCACGGGCGATGAGACATCATTACGACCTATGATTCTAAAGAATATTGCGGAGAAAACTAATCTGGATATTTCTACAGTTAGCCGGGTAGCCAACAGTAAGTTTGTGCAAACGGAATTTGGGACGTATCGATTGAAGTTTTTCTTCTCCGAATCCCTGAGTACGGAGAGTGGTGAAGATGTATCTACCCGTGAGGTGAAAAAGATCCTGAGTGACATGGTGGAAGGCGAGAGCAAGCGTAAACCGCTCAGTGATGAGAAACTCACCGAGTTACTTCAGCAAAAAGGATATAATATTGCACGCAGAACCGTGGCAAAGTATCGGGAGCAGCTCAATATTCCTGTGGCACGGTTACGTAAAGAACTTTAACATGGTTTCTTCCCCTTCTGTAAGTTTCCCCAAAGTTTGGGTGGTGCTTTCGCGGTTCATTTCATTCATCTTTCATCCTTTGTTGGTAGGGATCTTTATGGCCTGGTTCCTGATTTATGCAACGCCGGGATACTATCAGTACCTGGATCCGAAGGCCAAGACCCTGACCCTTGCAACGGTGTTTGTGAGTAATTTCTTGCTGCCTGTAGTCATTGTGCTGTTGCTAAAAGGGCTGGGTTTCATCGATTCCATATTCCTGAGAACCCAGAAAGAGCGGATTGCTCCCTATATGGCAACGATCATCTTGTTTTTCTGGTCGTGGTACGTTTTTTACAACCGTTATTCAGCTCCGCAAAATTTAAGAGATACCCTGCAGGGCATGTTTTACGCTTCCATAGCCGCGTCTATGTTCAACATTTACTTCAAGATCAGCATGCACGCCATTGGAATGGGCGGATTGGTGGGGATGATGGTGGTGCTCTTGTTTCAGGGAAGCCTCATTGGGATCCTGCCTATTGCGCTGGCTGTATTGGCAGCAGGGATCGTCATCAGTGCGCGCATGATCACCGGCGACCATCTGCCGGGGGATATGCTTTCCGGCTTCCTGGTAGGGCTGGGCGCGCAGTTGCTGGCACACTTGTTAATTTAGTTCGCAGGTCGCGGAGGTCGCAGAGGTCGCAAGGTCGCGGAGGTCGCGGAGGTCGCAGGGTCGCAGAGGTCGCAGGGAATGCCAAGTGCCCAATGCCCAATGCCTCCTCAGCGTATACCCAAAAAGAAACTCCGCCAAAAAGCGGAGTCTCAAACCAACCATTCTTATTAATAGTCCTTAACCACGGAGTATTTGGGAATTCTTCAGATATGACGGATCGGGGTAGTACAAAAACACCACATTACCATTCTTGATCCTGTCGATGATCTTTCGGTTTACTTTCTGGGGTACAGCTGGGCAGCCATAGCTCCTACCGATGAATCCCTTGCTTTCGATAACATTTTCATTCGCATAATCGGCGCCGTGCATTACGATAGCCCGGGCCAAAGCACGGTCGTTGATGCCGGTTTCCATTCCGATAAGGCGCATGGAGTAGCCGTTAGATCCCTGATAAGTGCCCTGGGTAACGTAAAAACCAAGGGAGCTTTTATGGGAAGAAGCTTTATTAGAGAAGCTTTTGGCATATTCCTGTCCGGAGTTTCTGCCATGGGCCACAACGGTTTGAAACAGAATGTCCTGGTTTTTCAGGTCAACCACGAAAAGCCTTTTTTCTTTTGACGACTGGGTGAAATCCACGATCGTGAGGATGCTGTCTTCGTTGGCGATGCCTTTTTCCCTGAGTTTTGAAAAGCCTTTCATGGCGTTCATGAAGGCATCAAAGGGAAGTCCTTTTTCGGCGAGGCCGGTATTATAGAAAAGTAAGCTAGAGGTAGTGATGGCGTTAGACAGGATCGCGGTGGCTGTCACGGGTAGAGCATCTGCCTTTTGACCAGGATCCGCGTTGGCGGTACGCTTAGCGATCATGGCCACCGGAGTGAGCATGATGGCGGCAAGCACGGCGATTACCTTTATGGATACGGATTTTTTCATTACGCTGGCTACTAGGTTTGACTTTTTAAAAACGGGTCTCATGTGCGGTTATTGCCTTTTTTAGGTGTAAAAAAATTGGCTTTCTTGCAGCAGGTTGGTTATGACGGCGTTAGAAATTAAACAAAGACTCAACGCCGCAATTGGGGCACAAAAGTAGACCCAATTCTGTTGGCAGAACGTTAAAGAGGCAATTTGGGGTAGTGAAATGACGGAATTGAGCAATTAGACAATGAGGCAATGCAGCAGACGCTTCGCGAGGCAATGGGCAATGGGCACTAGGCATTGCCCGCCTGCGCAGAAACACGCGGAGTAACTGCCGGCGCGCCGCCACGCATGGCGCGCCTTCCTTCATTGCCGCACTGCCGCATTAACAAATTGCCAAATTGCGATACTATCCCGCAACATAGTCCAGCTGGCACAAGGAATACGCCTCATTCAGCCGGCCGCCCTTGAGGCATTGGGTTAGTTTCTGCAAGCGGGGGAGATAGAGATCGTATTCTTTTTGGTAGGCTGCGCGTAGGTTTTCCTGTTCCAGTTTGGAGAGTTTTCCGTCGAAGGCGGCGGCAACCGTAAAGAGATCGAGGAGGAAAAAGCGTTCGTTCTCAGGCAGTTTCGTGAGCGTTTCCAAAAAAAGATCCCAGTCATCATATCTATTTTCTTCACTAATGTGGAGAAGGTCTGCGAAGTGAAGAAGTAGGATAATCATATTGGGGTGGTAGTTCTGGGTCATCACCACGGCATTGCCGATGGATCTGAGGCAACCAATTCTGGCTTCCGGGGATAATTGAAAGATGGTGCCCTCGTTGATCACGGTTTCCGTGATTTCTTCTGCCAGGGCATAGCCAAAGAGTCTTAGCCGGGCTTCCATCACCACTCTTTTGATGACAACACCGTTCCAAAACGCTTCAACCAAAAGCGCTTCCCAGGCAATGGGAATACCGAGGAGGGTAGGGCCGGTGGTAAGGGTAAGGAGCAACTTTAGAATTACGTTGGTGAGGATGATCTTTCCTTTATAAATAAGACTGAGTACAAAGAGGTTCTTTTTTGATATCCGTTTAAAAGGATCAATGCCGAGGATGGTCAGCTCCGGATCGGGGATTTCCAGGGCGGTTCGGGCCAGAATGTTCTTTACACCAAAAAGCCCATCGAGATAATCCTTTTCCCGGGCTTGCATATTTATAATGGCACTGACTTCGTGAACAGCTTTTAGGGAAATCAGGAAGAGTAGGTAAAATTCAATCAGGGTGAAACCAAGTATGGCAGCCGCGAGGATACCATAATGTGTCCAGAACCCGGCGTTGGCAAAATGTACATCGAGCCAAACGATGGGAAATACCGTAAGAATCCCCACAACGGCGGAAAGGAAGATGCCTTTACGGGAGATTTTCCTGACTTTCAGGACCAGTTCCTCGTCGGTTTGGTCGAAGGGGTGATGATGAGGCTGACGGATGGAAAAACGCCCCAGGTAGTATAAGCCGAATTTCTCCAGGAGCCCAGTGTTGTTGCCGGTTACCTTGATCATGAAGGGGATTTCGGAAATCAATCATTCAGTAATACAGTCATTCAGGAAACCAGATGTTGGTATTCAGGGATACCGCGTCTGATCTCCTGAATGACTGTATTACTGAATGTATGAATGCCACCTCAGCTTCCTCTCGCACCGCCGGTTTTGATCGGCTTTTTGACAGCACCGCTGGATTTGGACTGTGGTTTGGCAATAAATTTTGATCCGTCGGCACTTTTGCTCTTGCTTTTGGTGGCCGACTTATTCTTTTTGTCGTTAATATGAAAACCCATGCGATTGAATTTACCCTAAATATAGCGTTTTAGGCCAATAATTGCTCTTCGATGATCTCTTTGAACACGTGTTTCGGGAAAGCGCCGGGCTGTAGCATGGGGTCTCCTTCCACAGGGATGAACAGGAAAGTGGGGATACTCTGGATGCCGAAAACGGAAGCCAGTTCAATCTCTTTATCGGTATCTACCTTATAGATCAGCAGTTTGCCATCGTATTCTGCAGAAAGTTCTTCGAGCACGGGAGCCACCATTTTGCATGGACCGCACCAGTCGGCATAAAAATCGATGATGATGGGCAAGTTGTCTTTGCTCTTCCATTCTTTCTCGTTTTCGTAATCGAAGATCTTATCCTTAAAATCCTGTGTGGTGAGTTTGATTGTAGCCATGTCTGTGATTATTCGGCAAAGGTAATATTTGCGGGCAGTAAGCCTTGTGATAAGGGTCATTTTCATGAAAGTTGGAAGGTGAAAGGTGGAAGAAGCGCTTCCAGCTTTCACCTTCCAACTCTTAAAAAGCATGTAATATTTTTTGAAATAACGCCGTACATAACTATTTTTGCTGCCCTTAACAGGAGATTCCTTAGTAGCTCAGTTGGTTAGAGCATCTGACTGTTAATCAGAGGGTCACTGGTTCGAGTCCAGTCTGAGGAGCTTAAGGAGCAAGGGTTCGTGAAGTAATTCTCGGACCCTCTTTTTTTGGACCCAGATATCAAGTGCTCTTCAGTTGCTAAAAATGGTATCTCAGAACCGGTGTTGCTGTTATGCTTTCCATGTAACCGGCAGAGAATACATAGAAGGCCCTGACCCTAAAGCCTAGTTCAAATTTTTTATCAATCATCTGGCCATATTCTACTCCGCCCAATACACAGGCTTCAACCAGGTTGAAGTATTTGAAATCTCTTTCTTGTACTAAAAAAATGTCCTGTTCAAGTGAAATTTCCTGTTGATTAAAGTAGACAATACCAAGTCCGGCATTTATTTTCCAGTTTTTCCATTTTTTTCCTAGGGAGCGCTCATAGCCTGCGATAAAGAAATCATTGATGTTTCGTATCGTAAAATTTACAACTTCAACCGTAACTCCATTTCTTGTCTCGCTGAGGTTTTTCACAGCGCTATTCATTGTCCTGTTATACCCAATGAAAAAAGCCGATTTCTTTCCCGATCTGAATTTAAGTTCTACGCCCGATGCTGTACCTATTGCGTCCTTTTTATACAGGTACACTGAGTTGGGTATTGGCCCATCTTCCTGATATCGATTAACAGAAAAGTTGGCATTTATACCAAAGGAACCTTCAATGAACCACCTAGGTTGCGCAATTGAGGTTTGAAAGACAAAAAAAGTAAAAATGCTCAAAATGATGTATTTCATGGCAAAAGAATTTAAGGAGGGAAATTACAATTTCCCTCCTTAAAGTTTAATAGAATGTTCTATCCATAAGGGTAAAGCTGACCTTAGCATTTCGATCTCGTACTGGCCAACCGTCAATCATCAATGCCTCAAGGTTAGTCCGATTTAATGCAAAGAATACGTCATGTTTGAAGTTAGTTTGCTTGATTATTGGATCATCTGACTTAATTGTAACTTTATAAGCAATTGGTTTAATAGTAAAATTGAATATGCCAAGTTTTAGAGTTGTTGAAATTTCTCCTGAAATTTCGACCGTATTTCTGTTGTCTTCTTCGTAAATAGCGAGGTTTTGTTCAATGTTAGTAGGCTCCCAATCACCGTCCCATTCAACATCATAAGAAACAAAAACTGGATCTTTTATATTCTTTCTGCTTATACTCCCTTCACCTACAATGTATGAATCTGCCTGAACCTGACCGTCTGCCACTTTTAGAAACCCATCTGATCTTGTGAAGCGTACTTCTGATCCACCTCCATTACCACTGATACTTATAAGTCGGTCATACTGCTTTGTGCATTTAACCATTCCTACATAAACTTGCTTTACTTCTCGAGTTAAGTTGGGTATGTCAATAGGTGGTTCAGGAGGGAACAAAGTTGTACCTATTGATCCAATTCCTGCATCGTATGGCTCAATCCCGTTAACACCAATAATATGAGTCGGATTTGCTTCCGCGTAATCATCGTTGACAAGAATTTGTGTGTAATTCTGAAGAATACCATTGACAAAAACAGGAAGGCTTCCTACTCCCTCATCAGCATCTGCAGTCGCTGTGACTAGCGTAGTAATAGTGCCATATGACGTAATGCCACCATTTCCTGAATTAGGGTCTATAAACTCATCAGAATATGGAAAGTAAACACTAATTTGATCACCAGTTGAAAAAGAACTGGACCTTAGTGCTGACGAAGAAGACCTGTCAATTTTCTGAAGAAAGTCGTTATAATCAGGGTCATTCAATTTTTGAACTTGTGCCACAAATTCATTGGCGAAACTATTTAAATCAATCTGCAGGATTTTTAAATTATTTTGAAATTTTTTGTTATCTTTCAGTCTACTGCGTTGGGGAAAAATCAGATCATATAATAATACTGACTCGTCGGTGTATGTTTTTGAAGCTATAGCACTATTGACGAACTCCACATTCTTCTTTTTCTTATATAATTCCTTGAATATTTCCGTAGTTTTCTTTAAGTTATCTACCAGTAAAAGTTCTTCATTTGTTTTCGGTAGATATTGAACTTTGTTTGGATCTACACTTGGAGTGTCTTGTAGTTTGATATCATCTTTTTTACAAGCGAAAAAGAAAACTAACACAGGAATTAGGCATACCTTACTCAATTTTAGCGTGTTCATTAGTTAGAAGTTTAGTGTTATTTGATTGGTTAATTGAAGAAATTAAATAGACTTAAATTTGAATTTTGTCATAAGCATTTGTTTTATATAGGATGAATATAAGACAAGCTTCAAATCACCATTTTGCATAAATGCCATAAAAAACGGTCAGTTTGTGTCAAAATTTGCAATTTCGAGTTCGTCTGTTTCAATATTTCAGACTTTGGAGAATTGGTTAAATTCAGCCCCTCAAAGGTGTTCATGAACTGTATTAGCCCCCTAAAAGACTGGACAAAATTGTAAAACAATTTAAGTCAGTAAATTTAGGAAACATGGCAAAGAACAGAAGGAGTTTTACTGCTCAGCAGAAACTCGCAATTATCAATGAAGCGGACCAGTACGGTATTA
>JBKCVJ010000185.1:0-3938 GCA_046317915.1 Sphingobacteriales bacterium | reverse complement strand
GATGGTATCATCGGCATTAAAAATGATCGGGTTGTCCGTCACTGCATTGAGTTCCACTTCAACGAGCTCTTTCAAATGCAGCCAGGCATTACGTGAAGCGCCATGTACCTGTGGCATGCAGCGCAGTGAGTATGGATCTTGCACCCTTCCGCAGTCCACATGGCTTTGCATGATATCAGATGCGTTCAACAACTTGCGTAACCGTTGTGCTACCAATTGACTCCCCGCATAGGGCCGCAACGCATGCAGTCTTTCATCAAATGGTGCACTGGTGCCCGTTAACGCCTCCAGGCTCATCGCGCCGATGATGTCTGCGGCCTCCAACGCATAGTGCATGACCTGCACATTCTTTGTAGCAAAAGCAAGGATAAACTGTGTTCCATTGATCAATGCAAGCCCTTCCTTTGGACCCAGCGTGAGCGGTGCCACAGCCATCTCACGGAGAAGGTCACCCGAAAAATAGGTTTTCCCCTTCCAGGTCACTTGTCCAAGGCCGATGAGTGGGAGAAAAAGATGCGCCAGGGGCGCAAGGTCGCCAGACGCGCCAACACTTCCTTTCTCTGGTACTACGGGGATGATGTCGTTATTAATATGCCAGATGATGCGTTCCAGGGTTGTCAGCTGCACACCAGAGAATCCTTTGGCCAGGGCCTGTACTTTGGTGATGAGCATGAGCTTGGCAATATCCACCGGGATCGGGTTTCCTACGCCTACGCTATGGCTTTGTAAGATCTTGTGCTGGAGGATGCGTGTATCTTCTTCAGAGATCTTTGTATGGGCAAGGATGCCAAATCCGGTAGTGATCCCATACACGGTTCTCCCTTCTGCCGCGATCTTCTCTACCTCATGTTGCGATTGCAACACGCGCTGCCTTGTGTCTTCATCCAGCACTCCCTCAAGCGTACCCGCTGCAATGGCGATGGCCCTGGATACAGTAAGGTGGCCCGAGCCATACAAAAAGGTTCCCATAACGCAGTTAAAATTTGGAGCAAGATAAAAAGTCTGACCGCCATTCGGTCAATAAAATTATATTTATGCCCATGAGATTTGTTTTGGTTTGTATCGCTCTTTTCATGGGTCAAATCACCAGGGCGCAGCGTATCGAAATATTAACTGAACAAGGTAAATGTTCGATCCGTGGCATGAGCGTGGTTACCGATGATATAGTTTGGGTAAGTGGCAGCAATGGGAGCGTTGGTAAAACAGTTGACGGTGGAAAAACCTGGACCTGGCTTCAGGTGAAAGGCTATGAAAAAAATGATTTCCGCGACATAGAAGCTTTCGATGAAAAAACGGCCATCATCATGTCCGTTGGTGAACCGGCTTTCATCCTCAAAACCTTCAATGGTGGCAGCACATGGAAACAAGTTTTTGTTGACAGCAGTAAAGGCATGTTCCTTGACGCCATGGAATTCTGGGAAAATGGCAACGGCATTGTGGTGGGGGATCCCATCGATAATAAAATATATGTTGCCAGAACAGCGGATTTTGGCGTGAGCTGGGAACGGTACAATACCAAATCCCTTCCACCCACGGATTCCGGTGAGGCCATGTTTGCCTCCAGCGGCACCAATATCAGAAAATATTCCAGCCAGGAAGCCATGGTGGTTACCGGTGGGAAAAGAAGCCGGTTGCTGATCCATGAGCGATGGGTTGATATCCCGATGTTGCAGGGTGGCAATTCCACCGGCGCAAACTCCCTTGCCGTCTGGAACGAACCACCCCGAAAAGCCAGGATCGTGGTTGTGGGGGGCGATTTTCAGCAAGACAGTTCAACAGTGGGAAACTGTGTGTACAGCACCAATGGTGGCAGAACCTGGAAAATACCCGAGGTTCCACCTCACGGCTATCGCTCCTGTGTGGAATTCCTGACCGGGCAAATGTTGGTTGCCTGCGGCACCAGTGGAGTGGATGTATCGATGGACGGTGGGAAAAAATGGCGCCTGGTGAGTAAGGAAAGTTTCCATGTTTGCCAGCGCGCTAAAACCGGGAACGCGGTTTACCTGGCCGGCTCCCGCGGAAGAATAGCCAAATTAGTCGGATATTAAAGATTCTGGACAAGTTTAGCGGCCATTAGCTGGAAAAAAAAGCGCTGGATTGGTATTTTCGCCGCGTGAAATTTGCCGTTCTTACTACCTGCTTATGCCTGGGAATCGCTAGTCATTGCCTGGGACAAGATGCGATGCTGCAGTATCTGCTGGCGGCGCAAAGGGATAGTAGCATTACTTCAGGGGCCGGCAAGTTGAAACCTCAATATGTAAATAATAAACATGTGTTTACCCGGATCGCCTACGAGACGGGGATGATCATGCCGGTTGACGACAAAGAACAGGTGAATGCTTTGCTGCGCAATTCATCTTATTCATCTATCCTGGTTTCCAACACATGGGATGTATCACCCAGCTCGGTTTATTCCAGGATTTACCGTAAACCAAAGCTTGGGATCGGGATCGGGTTCATGAACTTCAGGAACCAGAGTTTCGGTAAACCCTACATGCTGTACGGTTATACGGAGATTCCGATCAACAGACATGAAAGACGGCTCAATTTCACGTATGGTATTGGGGCAGGTATTGCATGGAATTTCAATCACTATCACAAAGTTGACAATCCGGGCAATGAAGCCATCGGCTCTTCCGTGAATGCTCATCTCCAGGCCAGTTTTAACATGTACTATTGGTTGTCTGACCATTTCATCATGGGCATCGGCACCGGCTTTCGGCATTTCTCAAACGGCGCTTTGCAAAAACCCAATGCGGGAATCAACATCATACCACTAACCCTGTCCCTCCAATACAAGATCCTGGAACGGCAAGTCACCAATTTCACGCCGGAGCTGCCGCCGTTTCAAAAACATTGGAGTTATTCTTTGTATAACAGTGTTGGGGCAAAACAGTTGGTCAAAGGTGAACCCACGGTGTTCAAAAACCTGCTGGGCTTTAATGCGGGTTACAAATTCTCTTATAAATACAGGATTGCTGCGGGTTTTGATATGACCTATACCGCGGGCAGTCCTCAGCGGGTAAGTGGATCAGCATCCAACTTTTCCAAAAGCGTCAGCTACGGACCTTATCTGGGATGGGAATGGTATCTCACAAACCGACTCTACATCCCTTTTTATATGGGTGCTTATATTCATCGCAACCCTGAAAATGAAGAAGAGAATGTTCTCTTCCAACGCCTGGGCGTCCGTTATGCTCTGGTGCCTTCGCATGCATTGGTGGTTGGTGTAGGCCTGAAATCCCACCTCGGTGCCGCAGACTTTATTGAGTTCACCCTCGGTACCAACTTCTGACTTGCCACAGCTTATGCGAGTCCTTTTCTTAGACATGAATGGTGCCGCCTTCCAACACGCGAACAGCTGAACCTTCCGCGAGGAAAACAGAATATGGTTTTTCTTGTGCTAAATGCCGGAACGCTGATCCGTATAGTTTCCCGAAATCTACATCGATGGCATAGTTGAGGGTTTGATACACCTGCCATTTGGGATGCTCCACGGCATACTCAACAGACTTCCGATCATTCATTCGGGAATATCCCCAATAGTGCTCTGTGATAAACGCATCCTCACTCTGTGCATCAAAATCAAAAGCAGTTGGAGTGGTCTCAACAGAAAACTGGTGCCAACGGTCTTTCTTCCATGCGTAGGAAACTTTCAATGATGAAGCACTGTGATCCCATTGGTGCTTCATTGGCATAGCGGTGTAATGTTCTTTGTATAAAGTGTTGGCCACCCAGGCCAGTGCCGGCTTGGGCACGATCTCGCTGATAAACACTACGCCCCTTTTAACCGTATTGTTCTCGGTATACGTAACGTAAAACCGAAGATTCACTTCTTCAAAATTAACGTGGAAAGGAACCTTGATTCCTTTGAGCCTTGTTTCCTGGAACATAAAACCAACAAGACTCACATAACATCCGCCGTTCCAGAAATCCAA